>JBCDBE010000005.1:0-57533 GCA_039184365.1 Bacteroidota bacterium
ATCCGCATTGGTATGGGAATTTTATTAACCAAGAGGACTTTTTTTGAACATCCCTAACCCTTACATAAAAGAATATCTACTTTTATCCCCTAATTTTTAAGTATGGTGGAAACCGCTCGTAACTACGTATTTGATTTTGACAGCACATTGACCCAAGTGGAGGCCTTGGACGTACTGGCCGAGATGACCCTGAAGGGAAAATCAAACAGGGATGAAATTCTTGAAGAGATTCAGCGCATCACTAACTTAGGCATTGACGGGGAGATTTCGTTTACGGAATCCTTGGAAAGAAGAATCCAATTATTGGAGGCCCACAAAGAAGATTTAAAACCTTTAATCGAGGATTTACAACAAAAGATTTCTAAATCCATACAAGAAAATAAAGAGTTCTTTCATTCGCATGCCGAAGATATTTATGTAATATCGTGTGGATTTAAGGAGTTTATCGATCCCATTGTGGCTGCGTACAATATTCCCTCTAAACGAGTGTATGCCAATACGTTTAAATTTGATGATGAAGGTAACATCATAGGCTTCGATGAAACCAATGTACTGTCTTCGCACAATGGCAAAATAGCGTGTCTGAAAAACCTGGATTTAGAGGGCGAGGTTCAGGTTATTGGTGATGGATACAGTGACTATGTGATGCGCGAAGCAGGAATTGCCGATAAATTTTTTGCCTATACGGAAAATGTACACCGGGAAAAAGCCACGAATAACGCAGATTTTGTGGCACCAAATTTAAATGAGTTTTTGTTTGTGAACGATTTACCAAGGAAAATATCCTATCCCAAGAACAGAATAAAGATTTTACTTCTGGAAAATGTCCATCCGGCGGCATTTGACAATCTGTCAAATGATGGATTTTCCGTGGAACTGGTGAAGCACAGTATCCCAGAGGAAGAACTGATGAAAAAAATAAAGGGAATTCATGTATTGGGTATCCGCTCCAAAACTCAGGTCACCAAAAAAGTACTTGAAGCAGCGGACCGCCTTTTGGTTATTGGGGCCTTTTGCATTGGAACGACCCAAATAGATCTCAACGCCGCTAAGAAAAGTGGTGTGGTGGTTTTCAATGCTCCCTACAGCAATACCCGTTCCGTTGTTGAGTTGGCCATAGGCCAAATCATCATGTTAATGCGGAGTGTTTTTTCACGAAGTACTGAAATCCATCAGGGGAAATGGTTCAAGACGGCCCTTAATTCCCATGAAGTGCGGGGAAAGAACCTGGGCATTATTGGTTATGGAAATATAGGCAAACAACTTTCGGTTCTTGCAGAGGCCATTGGTATGCGCGTGTATTATTATGATATTGAGGACCGATTGGCTCTAGGGAACGCCATTAAATGTAATACGTTAGAGGACTTGCTTAGGGTATCTGACGTGGTTACGCTTCACATTGATGATAACAAGGCCAATAGAAATTTCATTGGGGAACGGGAAATTGACCAAATGCGGGACAGCGCTATGCTTATTAACCTATCCAGGGGATTCGTGGTAGATATTAAAGCCCTGGTAAACGCATTAAAATCCAAAAAACTGGGAGGTGCCGCTATTGATGTGTATCCCGAAGAGCCTAGGAGTAATGGAGATTTTAGAACGGAACTTCAAGGTTTGGAAAATGTCATCCTTACACCCCATGTAGGAGGAAGCACGCAAGAGGCGCAACGTGATATTGCTGATTTTGTACCCAATAAGATAATGGATTACATCAATTCGGGAAATACGGTTGATGCGGTGAACTTCCCAAACATCCGTCTTCCAAAACAGAACAATTCGCATAGATTCCTACATATTCATGAGAACGTGCCGGGAGTAATGGCAAAGATCAACGAGGTTTTGGCCAAGTTTGAGATGAACATAACTGGACAATACCTCTCCACAGACGCCGATGTTGGCTATGTCATTACGGATTTGGATAAAGATTATAACAAAGAGGTCATTAAAGCCCTAAAGAACGTTGAACACACCATAAAGTTTAGGGTACTTTATTAGTACTTGACCTACAACAACATTTCCTGTAGGGTTTCACTAGCGGTCATCGTGCTTTCACAACATTTTTGGTGAACACCCCTTTTTAAACTTTAAATTGTAGGTAAATTCTTATTTTTTAAACTTTAATTATTGAAAATAGGGAAGTTTACCATATTCAAAAAAGGGTTTCGCGCCTACTATCTGCTGGTGGTTTCCATCATAGTTTTGACCATTTCAATGCAGACCATTGTTCAATATTCCTTGGATAAACAACGAAATACGGCAATGGTGGTCAACCTGGCCGGTTTTCAAAGGACCCTTGGCCAGCAACTTTTGAATGAGGCCTATTCCTGCCGTTTTCATAACTGCAACTATGCGGAATTAAAGTTGACCCTTAACAAACTAGTACAACGAAATTCCTTGTTGCAAAATGGGAGTGATGTCTTGGAAATTGCCCCTTTACAGAGTGATGAAATCAGCAAAAACTTTCGAAGGCTAATGCCCTATTTGGTCTGGTTTGAATCCAATATGTCAAATATTAAGGACATTGAAGGGCTGGCATTCAATGATATTCGCTATCGTGTGGACAGGTTTACCGAAATCATGAATGATATTGTATTACAATTCCAAAAGAAGTCAGAAGATGATATAAGGACGATGCGAATCATAGAATTGGAATTGGCCATTTTCTCTGTTTTGATCGTGTTGTTCGAAATCTTCTTTATTGTGAACCCTATTATCAATCGTATTATGAAGCAAAAGAAGAAGCTTGCTGAGATTGCGTGGCATCAATCCCATGTATTTTCTTCCCATATGAAGAACATCAAGGATTTACAATATGTATTGAAGGTGGAAAAGAACGCCGAGCGAAGGGATGAAATTGTAAAATTTATTTATGAAGAACTGGACCACCTTGATCAGGTATCCCAAACCATGCAAAAGTCCCTTAAAAAAAGCGAGCATATGACATTACCCCATCAGAAGATATGGAAGAAAATAGAGGATATGTTGGAAAAATACCATATTGTACCCTCTGAAGAAATCACTGATGATGATATGGTTCATTCTTCAAAATAGTGAAGGCTCGGTAGAGCTGTTCCACAAAAAATAACCGTACTATTTGGTGTGGGAACGTCATCTTGGAAAGGCTAACACTTGTTTCACTCCTCTCTTTCACCATTTCATCAAAACCGTAAGGACCCCCAATAATGAAGATAAGATTCTTCAAACCACTGTTCATCTTTTTTTGAAGGTATCCAGAAAAATCAACGGAGTCATATTGTTTGCCGTTTTCGTCCAATAGGATTAAATAATCAGAAATTTCAAGCTGTTTTAAAATAAGCTCACCCTCTTTTGCCTTCTGCTCTATTTGGGACAGGTTTTTTGTGTTTTTCAGCTGAGGTATGGTGTGCATTTCAAATCTTACGTAGTGTTTTAACCGATGGACATAATCCAAGATAAGTCCCTCAAGCGCTTTGTTCCCTGTTTTTCCTACAACAAGCAATTTTATGGTCATTGAATGGGTTTTGTTCCAAAAGTACTACTTGTATCATACGTGAAATATTCCATAGGTAACCTTTTTAGTATTTTCGCTGAAAATGTTTCCACATGATTTCTAAGGCGCAATTTCAGAAAGAATTGGATTTCACTATCGCCAATGCCATTCGTGAAGACATTGGTGATGGGGACCACAGTTCCCTGGCTTGCATACCAAAAACCGCTCTTGGAAAGGCAAAACTGTTGGTTAAGGAGGAAGGTATTTTGGCTGGAGTGGATTTTGCGAAACAAGTATTTAAATATGTAGATGATACCTTAAGACTAGAGGTGGAGATCGGTGATGGAAATCACGTAAAACATGGAGACGTGGCCTTTTATGTGGAGGGCAGCTCCCAAAGTATTCTTAAGTCGGAACGATTGGTGCTCAATGCCATGCAACGCATGAGTGCCATCGCAACCAAGACGGCCTTCTTTGTTAACCTTTTAAAGGGAACAAAAACAAAGATTTTGGATACGCGAAAAACCACTCCTGGAATTCGCGCTTTAGAGAAGTGGGCGGTTAAAATAGGAGGAGGGGAGAACCATCGATTTGCATTGTATGACATGATTATGCTAAAGGACAATCATATTGATTTTGCCGGGGGGATAACCAAAGCAATTGGTATGACCCAAGAATACCTCGAAGGGTTGGGCAAGGATTTAAAAATTATCGTGGAGGCCAGAAACCTGAAGGAAGTGGAGGAAATTTTGAAATCAGATGTGGTGTATCGGATCTTGCTGGATAATTTTAATTACACCAATACCAAAAGAGCAGTGAGCCTGATTGGTGACCGGTGTCTTACGGAATCTTCCGGAGGCATCAATGAAAAGACCATACGAAAGTACGCGGAATGTGGCGTGGATTATATTTCCTCAGGCGCCCTGACCCATTCGGTTCATAATTTGGATTTGAGTTTAAAAGCAATTTAAATGTCCCAAGAAATTGAGGAGAAGTTAGAAAAGATACCTGTCGTCAACTGGGGGGTCCGCTTGCTAAAACGGATAAAACTTCCAGGCTTTGAAGGACTTTCAGCCTATGACCTATCCGAAATATATATCATAGGTATCATTGAAGGTGCGTTGTCCAGCAGGGCCAGTGCCATTGCTTTCAGTGTTTTTCTGGCGATTTTTCCTTTATTGATTTTCTTGGTTACACTGATTCCCTTTGTTATTCCCTATGTTAGAATCGGCAACGAAAATTTTGATACACAGTTTCTATTATTTTTGGAATCTTTCTTGCCTACGGCCACTGGAGACTATTTTGAAGAGATTTACAAACAAATAAAAGATCAAAAACGTGGGGGGTTGTTGTCATCCGCTTTTGGTCTGTCCATATTTTTAGTGGCCAATGGGGTGAATTCTATTTTCAGTGCTTTTGAAGATTCGTATCATGTAGAGCTCACCCGAAATTTTATACGGCAATACGCCTATGCCCTTATGGTAGGTCTTCTTCTTAGTATTTTGCTCATAGTTGGAGCCGTCGCCTTTGTGTATTTTGAATTTTATATTGTGGAATATACCACCGAATATTTTGGAAAGCGGTTTAGCTATGACGTGGAAAAGGTAGATGATTTTGGGCTTCAGTTGGCCAAGGTGCTCTTCTTTTTTCTATTGTCGTACCTTACCACCGCAATTTTATATTATTTCGGAACGGTAGAGGGCAGAAAAGCACGGTTTTTTTCCATTGGGGCTTTGGTTACTGCAATACTCTTCCTTTTAACCTCCTATTTGTTTGGAGTTTACGTAGAAAAGTTTGCACGCTATAATGAACTCTATGGCGCGCTGGGCGGATTGTTGATTTTAATGTTTTATATATGGCTTAACTCCAATATATTGCTATTGGGTTTTGAATTGAACGCTACCCTACAATCATTAAGAAAAAATGTAACAAAAAAACGGCAGGATGAATAGGATAATTTTTGGAATCGTATTTTTTTTATTGGCCGGGGGACAGCTCACGGCACAATCCATATTTGGAAAATGGAAAACCGTTGATGATGAAACAGGTGAGACAAAGTCCATAGTCGATATCTATGAAAACAAAGGCAAAGTATATGGAAAGGTCAAGCAACTTCTGGAAAAGGGTCGGGAGAATGCTCTTTGTGCTAAATGCGAGGGCGATTTAAAGGACCAACCCATTGTAGGCATGAATGTGGTGCTCGGACTCAAAAAAAAAGGGGATGAGTATGAAGGGGGGAAATTGTTCGACCCAGAAAAAGGGAAGTTCTATCGGGGAAAAATTTGGTTGAACCCGGAAAACCCAGATAAGCTCATGGTTCGCGGGTATGTTGCCTTTCTGTATCGCACACAAACCTGGTTGCGCGTTACTGACTAAATTTGTCCATGCCCAATTTTTTAGATGTTATCCTTCCCATTCCGGTAGAACGGTTATTTACCTATAGAATTACCGCACAACAGGTACCTGCAATCCAACCGGGAATGCGCGTGGCGGTCCCCTTTGGAAAATCCAAAATATATACGGCCATTACTTTTAGGGCACATCAAATACCCCCAACTGGCTACGAAGCAAAAGAGATCCATGAGGTTCTGGATGAAACCCCAATTATTGGACTACTACAACTTAAACATTGGCAGTGGATTGCTGAATATTATATGTGTACGTTAGGGGAGGTAGTTAGGGCGGGCACTCCAAGTATGCTCCTTTTGGAAAGCGAAACCCAGATCATGCAAGGGCAGATCGGAGGAATTGAAGAAAGTGAATTAAAGGACAATGAATTTTTGGTCGTCGAAGCATTGCACCACCAATCGTCAATTCAAATTAATGATGTCATTCAAATAACCGGAAAGAAGCATGTGCTGCCTTTGATCAATAGATTGGCCAATAAAGGGGTCATAAAGTTAAAGGAGCGGATTCATGAAAAATATCGTCCAAAACAGGTAAAGTATATAAGGATACATGCGGACTATGATTCTGACAAGGCATTGGAATCCTTAGTACTGAATCTAGAACGAGCACCCAAACAAAGCCAAGCAGTACTGTCCTATTTCAATTTAAAGGGTAAGAACAAGAAACCCCTAAAGGTTTCCGATCTGGAAAAGGAAAGTGGCGTTTCCAAAGCGGTTATAAAAGCCTTGGTCGAGAAATCCATTTTTGAAGTATTTGAAATTCGGACGGATAGGGTCATTTTTGAAGCCAATGAAAAAACGGTACATGACCTACAATTGAACACGTTGCAATCAACGGCCTTAAAAGATATTCAAACCAGTTTTGAACGAGGAAAGGCCTGTCTTTTACACGGGGTGACTTCCTCAGGAAAGACCGAGGTTTACATTAAACTTATTCAAAGTGCTTTGGCATCAGGAAAGCAGATTCTTTACCTTTTGCCTGAAATAGCTTTGACTTCACAATTGATCAATCGACTTAAGGCCTTTTTTGGAAATCAAGTAGCCGTGTACCATTCCAGATATTCGCAAAACGAAAGGGTGGAGGTATGGCAAAACGTCCTACAAGGAAATGATAAAGCCAAAATAGTACTTGGTGCAAGGTCCGCTCTTTTCCTTCCTTTTTCCGATTTAGGGTTGGTCATTGTGGATGAAGAACACGAGCAGTCCTTTAAACAGTTTGACCCAGCGCCAAGGTACCATGCACGTGATGCCGCCATCTATCTTGCACGTTTACATCAAGCCAATTGTGTGTTGGGTTCGGCCACGCCCAGTATTGAAAGTTATACGAACGTGAAAAAGGGAAAATACGGTTTGGCCGAAATCCCACGGCGTTATGGACACGTTATGATGCCGGAAATTGAACTGGTGGACATCAAACAGGCACATCGCAAAAAGCGGATGCAAGGTCATTTTTCCGAGCGACTTTTCAATGGAATCCAAAAAACATTGGAGCAAGGGGAACAGGTTATCCTTTTTCAAAACAGAAGGGGATTTGCCCCGGTCATTGAATGTACCACTTGTGGTAACTCGCCACAATGCCCCAACTGCGATGTTAGTTTGACTTTTCACCAATATCACCAACAGCTTCGCTGTCATTATTGCGGATTCCACATTCCAATGTTAAGGAATTGTCAGGCTTGCGGAAATACAACATTGGATGCCAAAGGCTTTGGAACGGAACAGGTACAGGAAGAATTAAAACAACTATTACCAGAGGTGGAAGTAGGACGAATGGATTTGGATACTACCCGAGGAAAATATGCCCACGAAAAACTTATTACTGCTTTTGAAGCGCAAGAGATGGATATTCTGGTGGGCACACAGATGATAACCAAAGGTCTGGACTTTAGAAATGTGGGTCTTGTAGGAATTATGAATGCGGATACCCTGCTCAACTTTCCCGATTATCGCGCCCATGAACGAAGTTTTCAACTATTGGTGCAGGTGGCCGGCAGGGCGGGTAGGGCCAAGAAAAGGGGCAAGGTGTTGGTTCAGACGTACAACCCTTATCATCAGGTACTGCAACAAGTCTCCAGTTATGAGTACTTAACGTTTTTTCAAGAGCAGCGGTATGAACGGGAGCAATTTAAATACCCACCTTACATAAAGATGCTCAAGATTACTTTAAAGTGCAGGGATTTCAATACTTTAAATGAAGCCGGTACATGGTTCGCCACCTCCCTAAGGAATGTTTTGAAATGTACAGTTTTAGGTCCCGAGGCGCCCGTAGTTTCTAGAATACGTAATGAGTACTTAAAAAATATTCTGGTAAAGTTCAATCAGCAGGAATCAGTTTCCAAAGCAAAAAAAAGCATCAAAAGGATTGAACAATCTTTTGATGCCATTTCTAAATACAGAAGTGTTAGGGTGGTCTATGATGTAGACCATATTTAATTAAACATTGGCCAAGGCCTCTGCCAATTCGGTCTTTTTGTTCCTACTCAAGGGAATCTGACGTCCTCCCACTTCCACATTTTTACTGTTGAACTTTTCAATTTTTTCCAAATTCACAATGTAGGACTTGTGAATTCTCAAAAACTTTTCGGAGGGCAATTGTTTTTCGAATGATTTCATGGTAGACAGGATCACGATGTTTGCTTCGTCAGTCACCAATTTGATGTAGTCACCCAATGCCTCAATCCATTTAATATCATTAAGGATAACCTTACGTTTTTTAAGGTTACTTTTCACAAAAATATGTTCTTCGTCCTCATCAGAACGATGCATTTGCTCATACTTTGCTACCGCTCGTTTTACGGATGCTTCAAATCTAGCAAGTGTAATGGGCTTATGCAGGTAGTCCGTAACATCGTAGTCAAAAGCTTTGAGCGCATAATCAGGCTTTCCGGTAATTAAGATAACCTGTGGCGGGTTTTCAAGGGCTTCAAGCAGGTCAAAACCACTGATGATGGGCATTTCAACGTCTAAAAAGATAAGGTCTACCTCATTGTTTTTTAAACCGTTCTTGGCCTCTATAGCGTTACTGAATTCTGCAATCAGGGCAAGATGTGGGTGGTTGTTGACCAACTTCGCTACAGCCATTCGCTGCATGGAAGAGTCGTCAACAATTATACTTTTTAGTTTCATAAATGGGGTGATTTGTGGGGTTAAATCATCGGCAAATTACATAATAAACCCGATTAACTGCAACAAAAGATGTAAACATGGCATATTCTGTTGTGTATTTGGTATTACGCACGATGTAGGTTTGTTTTGATTTTAATTGTTAATAACTTCTTAAACGATTAACGAACATTTCGGTTTTTTCTTGTGAAAGGAACTAAATATGATTACTTTTGCGCTCCTTTAAAAATAAATTTATGAACCATTACGAAACTGTTTTCATTTTGAATCCCGTTCTATCTGAATCCCAGATAGAGGAAACAGTCAAGAAATTCGAGGATTTCTTGGTTAAAAATGGCGCCAAAATGGTAGCCAAGGAAGATTGGGGGCTAAAAAAATTGGCCTATCCCATTCAGCACAAAAAAAGTGGTTTTTACCACTTATTTGAATTCACCGCTCCCGGTGAGGTTGTAGGACCTTATGAAACGGAGTTTAGAAGAGATGAACGCTTGATGCGTTTTCTAACGGTTAAGTTGGACAAGCATGCAATTGCTTGGGCAGAGAAGAGAAGAACCAAACTAAAAGCAAAAGCATAAGGTATGTCATCCATAGAACAGCAGGCAAAAGCCAAAAAAGATGGGGAAATCAGGTATTTGACCCCATTGAACATAGAGACCAGTAAGCAAAAGAAATATTGCCGATTTAAAAAGTCAGGAATCAAATACATTGATTATAAAGACCCTGATTTTTTGATGAAGTTGGTCAATGAGCAAGGGAAATTGTTGCCCAGAAGATTAACGGGTACCTCCTTAAAGTATCAAAGAAAAGTGGCCCAAGCCGTAAAAAGAGCGCGCCATTTGGCATTGATGCCTTATGTAGGTGATATGTTGAAGTAAAAAATTGAAGCAATGGAATTGATTTTAAAACAAGACGTACAGGATTTAGGCTTCAAGGACGACATTGTCACCGTTAAGCCGGGTTATGGTAGAAACTTTTTGATTCCCCAAGGAATGGCCGCATTGGCAACACCATCCGCAAAGAAAGTTTTAGCCGAAAATTTGAGGCAAAGGGCCCATAAGGAAAAACAAATCATAGCAGATGCCAACAAAGTGGCCAGTTCATTGAAAGCGATGGAAATTAAAATACCTGCCAAGGTGGGTTCTGGCGATAAACTCTTTGGATCGGTCTCCAATATTGATTTGGCGGATGCCATTTCAAAAGCTGGGGAAAGTATTGATAAAAGGTTCATTTCAATCCAAGGAGGTACCATTAAAAGGACCGGACCTTACAATGCCAAAGTCCGTCTGCACAGGGATGTCATTGTGGACTTTCCTTTTGAAGCGATTGCAGAGGCGAAGAAGTAAACAAAACTTATGTTTTAATGAATGGGCCCTGACAGATTTTGTCGGGGCTTTATTTTTATTTCAATGATCCGATAGATGAGATACAAAAGGTTGACTAAAGAGCAACAGGAGGAGTTGTATGAAGAATTCATCAATTTTTTGGCTACGCAGTCCATTACTGCCGAGGAATGGTCGCATATCAAGAGGCACAAACCTGAAGTTGCAGAGGAAGAACTGGATGTATTTAGTGATTTGATTTGGGAAGGGGTTTTGTCTAAGATCAATTACTTGGAAAATATTTCGGCCAGCCACATGCATTTGTTTGAACTGGCTGAAAAGGAGATGAAATTGATTTCCGTAAAGATCATGAATCCAAAAGTGGACTTGCGGACCAAAGAAGGCTTCGGCTGGTTCAAAAAGAATTGGCAGTCGGACTTTGTGGATTACCTTACGGCCTCTAAAGCCTATACAGAGGATAAAAATTTGGATAAATTCAGACTCATTGAACAAGGCGCCGTAATTACAAAGGGTGAACTGTACCAATGGTTTGACGAAATTATCAATTGATTTGATTTCTCCTTGGTAAGGGGAGGTGACAAAACGAAGTTCTTGACGAAGGGGACGAATACAATTATATTTGTTGATATTTTCTGCTAATGCCGCAAAAACCATCCATACCAAAAGGAACAAGGGACTTTTCGCCCAATGAAGTAGCTAAGCGCAACTATATCATTTCAACAATTAAAGGGCATTTTGAAATTTTTGGTCTTCAACCGATTGAAACCCCAAGTTTTGAAAACTCAGAAACCCTTCTGGGCAAATATGGGGAGGAAGGGGATCGGTTGATATTTAAAATCCTAAATTCTGGCGATTTTATCTCAAAGGTGGATGATGTTGTATATAGCTCAAAAGATTCGAGCTCACTTGCTCCAAAAATTTCGGAGAAAGCCTTGCGCTATGATCTTACCGTACCTTTTGCCCGGTATGTGGTCATGCACCAAAACGACATTGACTTCCCCCTAAAGCGCTACCAAATTCAACCGGTTTGGCGTGCGGATCGCCCGCAAAAAGGCCGTTTTAGGGAGTTCTATCAATGTGATGCGGATGTGGTAGGTGCCCATTCCTTACTTCAAGAAGTAGAATTTGTTCAGTTGTATGATGCCGTATTTACCGAATTGGGTTTAAAGGGGTGTACCATTAAAATGAACAACCGTAAAATCCTTTCTGGTATCGCCGAAGTCATAGGGGCAAAGCACCTTTTGGTTGATTTTACCGTGGCCTTGGATAAGCTCGACAAAATAGGGCAGGAGAAGGTAAAAGCGGAAATGTTGAATAAAGGAATCTCCGAAGCGGCCATTAAGACGGCCAGTCCCTTATTTTCAATGACGGGAAGTACTGAATGGCAGTTGGAACAATTAAAGGTCCTTCTCAAGGATTCTGCAATTGGCCTTCAAGGGGTACAGGAATTGGAAAAAATATCTGAATTGGTCAATGGGGTTGGTTTGCATTCCACCATACTACAATTGGATATTACCCTGGCCCGTGGCTTGAACTATTATACCGGAGCCATTTTTGAGGTTGCTGCACCTAGCGGGGTAAGTATGGGATCTATTGGTGGAGGTGGTCGGTACGATGACCTTACTGGAATATTTGGGTTAAAGGATGTAAGTGGTGTGGGCATCTCCTTCGGTCTTGATCGCATCTATTTGGTCTTGGAAGAACTTGGTTTGTTTCCCACAACCATAGCACAAAGCCTGGACGTACTTTGCCTGAACTTTGGGGAGAACGAAGGAAGGACAGCCTTAAAATTGGTTGCAAAACTGCGACAAGAAGGGGTTCGTGCGGATCTATACCCTACGGCGACCAAAGTGCAGAAACAGTTTAAATACGCGGATAGGAGAAATGTCCCCTATGTAATTATGTTAGGGGATAAGGAACTGGCAGAAAACAATTTTGTAGTGAAAAACATGGTTTCGGGGGAGCAGCAGTGGTACGCTCTTAATCGTCCCGAAGAGTTTATCAGGACATTACAATCTTGATTTGATTTCTTGAATCACTTGTCGGTAACGTTCTATGGAGTTGGGTACAAAACGTTTATCCTCATTTGCAGCCATTTGTTCAAAATCCTCTAGGGAAACCCATTCCAGGGCCTCAACTTCCGATACCTGTTTTGTCAACGTTGTTTTTTCATCCAATACATACAAAAAAGTATGGGTAAACTCTCGGTCCCAGATACGCTCGGAATGCTTTTTTTCAGTTTTGAAGATACCTATGTTTTCAAGTTTGGATACTTTAATGGTTACCCCAATCTCCTCCTGTACCTCACGAAAAGCTGCGGTATCCGGCGATTCGCCAGCACCTATATGCCCGGCCACCGAAACATCCCATTTTAAAGGGTAGGTACTTTTATTTGCGCCGCGTTGCTGGAGCAATACCTGTCCTTTTTTTGAAAAGCACCAAACGTGAATGGTAGGATGAAAAAGGCCCAATTGATGGGCCTTTGATTTCATGGCAGTCTCGCCAGTATAATTTCCGTGTTCGTCAAGAATGTCGACTAGTTCATCCATCTTAGGTTTTTTGGAAAATGAATGTCAGTTCCTCCCCTTTTACCAAGGGGAGGTGTGTACTATGGGTGGACGGAGGGGTTATCAATCAAAATAACTAAAGGTTTCCCCGGCCTTAATGTTCAGGAGGGTCTCGTATATCAAGCGGATGACATTCTCCACATCATCACGGTGAACGGTTTCCACTGTCGTATGCATGTACCGAAGGGGCAACGAAATCAATGCCGACGCCACGCCCCCGTTACTGTAGGCAAAAGCATCGGTATCCGTACCTGTATACCTGGAGTTGGCGGCACGTTGAAATGGAATTTCTTTCGCCTCTGCCGTTTCTATGATACGTTCTCGCAACTTCTGCTGAACGGCTGGGGCATAGGCTATCACCGGACCTTTTCCAATGGCGGCTTCCCCCTGAACCTTTTTTTCAATCATGGGAGTGGTCGTATCATGGGTAACATCCGTAACAATCGCAACGTTTGGCCTTATGGTTTGGGTAATCATTTCCGCTCCTCGGAGTCCAATCTCTTCTTGAACGGAATTGGTGATATACAATCCAAAATCAAGTTTCTTTTTGTTTTCATGGAGCAATCGGGCTACCTCGGCAATCATAAACCCACCAGCTCGGTTGTCCAATGCCCTACATACAAATTTATCTCCGTTCAGCACATGGAACTCATCGGGATAGGTGATTACGCAGCCTACATGGACCCCCATTTTTTCAACTTCCTCCTTATCCTTGGCACCAATGTCAATGAAAATGTTTTCCAGCTTTGGGGGCTCTTCCTTTCCACTTTTTCGGGTATGTATTGCAGGCCAACCAAAAACCCCTTTGACCATACCGGTTTTGGTATGGATATTCACCCATTTTGAAGGGGCAATTTGGTGATCGCTACCTCCATTTCGGATGACATATAGTAATCCGTTGTCGGTAATATAGTTGACATACCAAGAAATTTCATCCGAATGTCCTTCAATAACTACTTTGTAGTCCGCTTCGGGATTTATGACCGCTACTGCGGTACCGTAAGTGTCGGTTATAAAGTCATCCACATAGGGTTTTAGGTAGTCCATCCAGATTTTTTGACCTTCCCATTCATAGCCCGTTGGGGCGGCATTGTTTAAGTATTTTTCAAAAAAATCCAAGGATTTTTTGTTGAGAATCGTGTCTTTTGCCATGTGCTAATTTTGAATACCAAACTTAGCAATATTCACGTTTATTTAATAATATGCGCTGATCAATATTGTTACTTTTGGTGCCATTCTTGGACTTGTATCCCATATGAAGAGTTGCTTGTATTTCACTTTATTGCTTTTTTCATTTTGGTCGTTTGCCCAAATAGCGGAAGAGCCCATTGATACTTCGGCCTACTATGTTCGAATGGAAGGGGATTCCTCATGGATAAAAGCCATTGCCCTTGACGACGTCTATATTTTCGGGAAGCTGGAATTTACCGATAGAAAGGAAAAACTTCGATATTATATCCTTCGAAGAAAAACCTTAAAGGTCTATCCGTACGCTAAATTGGCTGCAGAACGACTCGTAGAACTGAATGATAGTTTACAATACATCAAAAAGAAACGCCACAAAAAAAGGTATACCAAAAAAGTACAAAAGTACATCGAGGGGGAATTCTCCGAAGAGTTAAAAAAATTGACCCGGACAGAAGGCCAGATATTGGTCAAACTAATTCACCGTCAAACAGGCAGTACCGCTTTTGATTTGGTCAAGCAGTTACGTAGTGGCTGGCGGGCCTTTTGGTATCAAACCACAGCAAAAGCATTCAAAATCAACTTAAAGCGGGAGTTTAAACCAACCGATGTCCATGAAGATTATCTCATAGAGGATATTTTGCAGCGTGCTTTTGCGGCAAATAGGCTAAAGCGGCAAAAATCGGTTTTGGATTATGATTACGCCAGCCTTAACAATAAGTGGAAGACGAGTCCACCCACCAAAAACTAGGATTTCCTTTTCTTTCCAAAAACGGCATCCATCACAATATTTACGGAGCGAAACCCCATATAAATGGCAAATCCTGCCAATAGGATTCCAAGGATTAGAACAGGAATAAAAAGGGGCTTGTCCGTATTCTTAAAGGCTTGATAAAGCACCACTGGCGCAAGGAACATAACAAGGGCCGTATATACGAATGATTTTATTCCCTTGACCAATAAATCTTTGTCCGTTCCCATAAACCCAAAATTAGTAAGATTAAACTATATTTAAACGAATTCAAGTGCGCTTACCGCAAATCGATTTATGGAATTGGTACTACTTTTTGGGGTCATTTTGGGAATCATAGTGGCAACGGTAAAGTTCAAGGTACATCCCGTATTTTCTTTGACTTTGGCTGCTATTGTCTCCGGTTTGTTCTTTGGACTTTCCCCAGAACTGGTTATGAAAACCATCGGGGAAGGTTTTGGAAAAACCCTTTCGAGTATTGGATTGGTCATTGCCTTTGGTACGGTCATCGGTACTTTTTTGGAGAAAACGGGGGGAACCAAGGTTTTGGCCAATACCCTTTTAAAATGGATTGGGCTAAACAAATCTCCCTTGGCGTTGAATTTAGTGGGAATGATTATTTCCATACCAGTATATTGTGATTCAGGTTTTGTGATTCTTTCCTCATTAAATAAGGCATTGAGTAAAAAATCAGGAATAAAACTTTTGGTATTTGCCATTGCCTTGGCCACAGGTCTGTATTCAGCACACGTTTTTGTCCCGCCTACGCCCGGGCCATTGGCCGCTGCCGCGATATTGGAGGCGGATTTGGGAATGGTTATGCTCTTTGGGCTTGTGGTGGCTTTCTGTGTCTCTTTGACCGGGTATTTTTGGGCATTGTATATTGGGAAACGACTAAATGTGCAAGAAGGGTATATGGAGAGATCAGAGGAATCCATAAACGATAATTTGAAGGATTCTCCCGGTCTATTCATTACACTTCTACCTTTGTTCCTTCCCTTGGTACTCATTGCACTAAAGTCTGTAGCGGAATATCCTTCCATCCCTTTTGGACAGGGTTTTTTGACTCAAATCCTCAGTTTTTTGGGTAACCCAATAATGGCATTGTTCATTGGCGTAGTCCTGAGTTTTTTCATGGTAAAAAAAGAAGGGAAGGGTCAAACGCGAAATTGGGTAGGCGAATCATTGAAACAGGCCGGTGCCATTGTTTTGATTACAGGTGCCGGCGGTGCTTTTGGCGCCATATTAAGGACCTTGGATTATGAATCTTTGTTGCAAATTAGTTCCGCTTCAGGATTGGGCGGTTTGCTGCTGGCCTTTGGAATGGCCGCCGTTCTCAAGACGGCGCAGGGATCCTCTACAGTGGCCATAATTACCACCGCTGCCATAATAGCTCCTTTACTAGGGACCTTTGGTTTGGAAAGTGTTGTTCACAAGGCGCTGGCTGTTCTGTCCATAGGTGCTGGCGCTATGACGGTTTCCCATGTAAATGACAGTTATTTTTGGGTTGTAGCGGAATTTTCCAAAATGGATATGAAGACCGCACTGAGGGGGCATACATTGGCCACCCTATTTCAAGGATTGGTAGGGGCAGGGGTTATTCTTCTACTGTATCTCCTCTTTTAATACAGTAATGGTAAGCGTAGCTTTTGCTTCACCCATCGTGGCCTAACCAGAAAAGTAAAGGACCCCACTGTCTTTTTAGGTCCGTTCAACCAAAACATAACTAAAAACTGTGGTTAGGCACTTGCAATACCGTCCCCAATTCGGTCTCCGGACCTACGGATGGTATTTATCCTAAGGTGTCATTCAATTAGCAAAGAATCTTTGAACTCTTGAACCACTGCAAAATAACCTAAGGCAAAATCGTTGGGTCTTTCCACATTGTCAAAAACCAAGATGTTATCCAAACCGGTAACATCAAATACGTTTCCTCTAACTGTAACCGCTGGTGTTTCAAATACTCCGGCATCATCTTCGGTCTGCTCTACAAGGAGGTCGATGTAGTTGTAAAATTTCTCGTCAGCCCCCAGTAGGCTAATTTCCAATTCTTCTCCAGGTATTAAGTCGCGTTCGACAAAATAGGAAAACTCGAACTCCTGTCCGTCTATGAATTGATCATCAATCGCCAGAAATTCACCCTTTCCAAAATCAAAAACATAATAGTTCTCTACATCAGCAATATCAGTGATAGTGATTTTGACTTCAGTATCATCATCATCAAATAAGGTTTCGGTTCCCTGCTCCACATTTTCAATGGGCACAACAGGGGAATAAGGGGTCCTAGAAAAATACTGTCTTCCCTCATGAACAAATTCAAGAATGAATTCAGTGTCAGGATTGACAAATTCGGTCCGTATTCTTTGATCGGAATCGAAATTGGGGTCCGGCTCATAAATCCCGCTGCCCGGTTCAATTTCGGCCAGGTTTGAGATAAAAATGGTGTCAAATAATGAAGGATTTCCTCTAAAGGGAACACCATAGGTAATTTTGGCCGTTTCTAAATTTGTCACAGGATTGGAACTAAAGAAGTCACTTGTCTCGCCAACCCTTATTTTAACCGGCACAAATTCTTGGGTTTCATCTACCCGTAAAATTCCGTTCACCACCAATTTTGATTGTTGGGGAGGGAGGTCAACATCCACAACGTCTTCGCAAGAAGCAATTGCTACGGCGATTGTGAGTATGATTAAGACTTTTCTCATTTAAAATTTAAAATTATAGGTTATGGCAGGTATTATTCCAAAAATGGAAGTACGAATAGCTTCGTTTACTCCCGTATCTTGATTTTGTCTAAAATTTATGGAAGCTGCGTTCATTCTGTTGTATACATTGTAAATGCTAAATACCCATTCTGATTGGAAATCACGATTTCGATTTCTTTTCGAAATCAAAGTCGCGGAAATATCAAGTCTGTGATAATCGGGCAATCTCGTTTGATTTCTCAGACCGAAAAAAGGGACCACCAATCCTTGAAATTCAAATTGCCCTACGGGGAAATTTGTGGGTTGGCCCGTTTGGTAAATAAAGTTTGCGTTAAAACTCCATTTGTTATTTAACTCATAGTTCCCATAAAGCGCTATATCATGAGTTTTATCGAAAGGGGTGGAGTACCACTCCCCCTGGTTGATGCCGGTTTCTAAATTTGAACGCCCGTTGTCAGTAACTGGCTCCCTCCCCGGAGTCCGTTGCTCAGAGCGGGATAGTGTGTATGCCAACCACCCTTGAAAGCGACCTTCATTTTTTCGCAATAGCAATTCAAGGCCGTAAGCCCTAGCTTCCCCATTCAGGATAACTTGCTCAATGGCATCATTGGCAATTAAATCCGCCCCATCAATATAATCGATCCGGTTTTGGATGTCTTTATAAAACCCTTCCAACTCCAGGGTATATTCACCGTTGCTGATATTCTTAAAATACCCCAGGGCATACTGGTCCAAAAGCTGTGGTTCTACAAAAGGACCACTGGGAGTCCAGACATCCAGTGGGGTAGGCGAACTGGTATTGGACAATAAATGGAGGTATTGCGCCAAGCGGGTATAACTTGCCTTTATAGAATTATTATCATTTATGGTGTAAGCTGCCGACAAACGTGGTTCAAAATTGAAGAAGCTCTCTAGACTACCGCCCCTTCCTGGATTTATGGTGTCAATGGGGGTGGCTGATTGATAAGTTAGTTCAAAGGGATCGAATGTTACTGGCTGATCGTTTCTATAGACAAACAGTTCATCTTGGCCCAATCGGTCAAACTGACTCACCCTTAGACCATAGTTTATGCTTAGGTTGTTTGTGATTTTTTGTTCTATATCCACATAAGCGGCTGCTTCATTTGCGTACTTTTTCGTCAACTGGTCTTCCACAATTCCCGAATCCTCACTGTTTGGTTTTATATTTCCTGGGTTGAAAACATAATAAACGTTGTTCAGGCCATAATTGATTTGAAGTTTGTCATTTAAGTAGTGCTTCAAATCGTATTTTAGGTTGAAATTCTGAATGCCCGAGTCCCATTCAAAACCCACGAAATCCAGTTCCAAGCCGTAGAAGTAGTCGGAATAAATCAGAGAAAGATTGGAAAACAATTTTTCAGAAAACAAATGGTTCCACCTAAAATTACCCACGGCGTTGCCATAGGTATTAACAAAGCTATCATCGATACTAAAAAGATCCCGCCCAAAATAACCAGAAAGGAAAATACTATTCTTGTTGTTAATACGGTGGCTGATTTTGGTGTTTAGGTCATAGAAGTAGGCCCGATTGTCAATATCGAACAAGGGTAGGAATAGATGGGCGTAAGATGCCCGTCCCCCCGCTAGAAAGGCCGTTCTATCTTTACTGATTGGCCCTTCGACCAGTAATCTGCTGGCTACCGCTCCAATTCCTCCATTTACCTTGAGTTCCTTGCTGTTTCCTTCCTTTTGGAAGATTTCCAATACCGAGGACACCCTCCCCCCATATCTTGCTGGGATTCCGCCTTTGAACAATTTCACGTCCTTTATGGCATCTGGGTTAAAAACGGAGAAAAAACCAAAAAGATGGGAAGAATTAAAAATAATCGCTTCATCCAAGAGGATTAGGTTTTGATCGGCTGCCCCACCAC
The DNA here is from genome assembly GCA_039184365.1 of Bacteroidota bacterium. GTDB lineage: Bacteria > Bacteroidota > Bacteroidia > Flavobacteriales > Flavobacteriaceae > Croceivirga. Next base: position 19,441 of record JBCDBE010000005.1, read on the forward strand.
GCACGTTAAAGCCAGAGGATGCCTCCCCGGCATTGGTAACTCCAGGAAGGAGTACCAACGATTTAATCACATCTGCTTCACCTAGGACCACAGGGACTTTTTTAATGGTCTGTACCGATAGTGTATTGACACTCATCTGAGGTTTTCGGATGTCCATGCGCTCCACATCTTCCGTAACCACCACTTCTTCCAATTCCTCGGTTTTTTCCCTAAGGTTGAAATCCAACTTTTGATTGGAGTTAAGGGAAATGGATTTTGAAATATCTTGAAAACCTAAATAGCTAACAATTAAATTATAATCCCCTTCCGGAAGTGTAATCGAGTAAAAACCATATTCATTGGTAGTGGTCCCTGTCCGCAAATCTTGAATGGCTATGGTGACCCCAATCAATGTTTCATTGCTAATGGCCTGTCTTACGGTACCGCTTATGGTATACTTTTGTTGGGAATGGAGCATAAGAGAACAGCATGACAGCGCCATGTAAAGTAGCAGCAATTTTTTTTTCATTAGTTTGGTTTTCCCTAAAGTTAAGTATTCTTAAGAACGGATATTGCTTTTGGCAATTTTTTAAGAACTATTGCTAATTTCTGATATTTCGCTATTGCTTAACAAATGTATTCTTGCCCTTTGTAAACAAGATTAAAGCTTTTCCAGTATGGAGTTAAAGGTTTTACTTGGACGCATTGCCTTAGCAACCAATTCTGGATCCGGTAGATAATAACCGCCTATATCAACGGGTTTGCCCTGGGCGTTCAACAACTCTGAATTGATTGTTTTTTCATTTTCCTTTAGGGAATTGAAGATAGGGCCAAAAGTTTCTTTTAAAATTCTGCTTTCTTTTTGATGTGCCAACTCCTCTGCCCAATACAAGGTTAAGTAAAAATGACTTCCACGGGTGTCCAATTCGTTCACTTTCCTGGATGGTGATTTGTCATGATCCAGAAATTTTTCGGTGGCCTTGTCAAGGGCATCGGCCAAAACCAGCGCTTCTTTGTTGTCATTTTTAATTCCGTAGTGTTCCAAAGAAACCCCAAGAGCCAGAAATTCTCCTAGGGAATCCCATCGTAAATGCCCTTCTTCCAAGAATTGTTCCACGTGTTTTGGGGCAGAACCGCCCGCACCGGTCTCAAAAAGGCCTCCACCGTTCATTAGGGGGACAACCGATAACATTTTAGCACTGGTCCCGACTTCCAAAATAGGAAAAAGATCGGTCAAGTAGTCTCGTAGTACGTTCCCTGATACAGAAATGGTGTCTTTTCCTTCTTTGATTCTTTTGAGGGTAAAGGTTGTGGCCTCAATGGGGGACAGAATATGAATTTCCAATCCGGAAGTATCATGATCCATCAGATATTTTTCCACTTTTTTTATCAATTCTACATCATGGGCCCTATTCTTATCCAACCAAAAAACAGCTGGAGTATTGGTGGCTCTTGCCCTGCTCACCGCCAGTTTTACCCAATCGGCTATTGGAGCGTCTTTGACTTGACACATTCTCCAAATATCCCCCTCTTCAACCGAATGTTCCAGCAATACGTCACCAGAATTGGAATCCACGACCTGAACGGTGCCGGAGGTTGCAATTTCAAATGTCTTGTCATGTGATCCATATTCCTCGGCTTTCTGTGCCATGAGGCCCACATTGGGTACGGTGCCCATTGTAGTTGGGTCAAACGCTCCATACGCTTTACAGAAGTCAATAGTAGCTTGATAAATCCCAGAATAACTGCTATCGGGAATTATGGCCTTGGTATCTTGTAGCCTACCTGAGGCGTTCCACATTTTTCCTGAATTTCGAATCATCGCGGGCATGGATGCATCAATGATAATGTCACTTGGGACATGCAGATTGGTGATTCCTTTGTCCGAATTTACCATAGCCAGGTCTGGACCCTGCTCCATGACTTTTTGAATGGCACCGGAAATTTCCAATTTCTTTGGTTCTGGAAGCTGCTCCAATTTATCAAAGATACTTTCCAGTCCATTTCTTGGGGATATCCCAAGATCGGTGAAGGTTTGGTGGTAGCTATCAAATAGCTCCCCAAAATAGGCTTCTAGGACATGTCCAAAAATAATGGGATCGGAAACTTTCATCATTGTTGCTTTTAAATGCACAGAAAGCAACAGTCCTTTTTCTCTCGCATCCCTAATTTCATTGGCTAGAAATGTCACCAAAGCTTTTTTACTCATTACGGTTGCATCGATGATTTCCCCATTTTGAAGATGAATCCCTTCCTTTAAAACGGTTCGTCCTTGATCACCATTCAGGATGATATTGACTTCTTTAGCACCTGCTAGGGTAGTGGATTTTTCATTGGACCTAAAATCCCCGGAAGACATTGTAGCCACATGCGTCAAGGAGTCTTCTGACCATTCCCCCATTTTATGTGGATTTCTTTTAGCATAGTTTTTTATGGCCTTTGGAGCCCTTCGGTCAGAGTTACCTTCCCTTAAAACCGGATTGACTGCGCTTCCCTTTATTCGATCATATCTGGCCTTGATCGCTTTTTCTTCTTCATTTTCCGGTTGTGAAGGATAATCGGGAACGGAGAGGCCCCTGTTTTGAAGTTCTTCTATGGCTTCGGTGAGTTGGGGGATGGAAGCACTGATATTGGGCAATTTAATGATGTTGGCCTCTTGGGTCTTGGCAACATCACCCAAGAGGGCCAAATCATCTGAAATCTGTTGTCCTTTGGATAAGAATTCAGGGAAGGTAGCCAATATTCTTCCAGCCAGGGAGATATCCTTGGTTTCAATATCCAAGGCGGACGTTTTGGTAAAGGCTTTTACAATGGGAAGAAAAGATTGGGTTGCCAGGGCTGGCGCTTCGTCTGTTTTGGTGTATAAAATTTTGGCCATTTACGGTTGTATTTTTGCGGTGCAAATATACGTATTACGGCGGCTGTAGTTGGTGTCAAAATAGCAAATATTGGTCGTGTTTTTTGACAAACGCCAAAACGATAAAAGCCATATCCTTTCATTGCTGAAGAGATATGGCTTTTGGTAAGCTCTTTTCAACACTGGACGTTCGTGTTTCCACCTTGTCCTTACCTTACGGTGAGCCTTGAAAAGGGCTTAGACGTTTAACACAATGGCAAACTCGCTTTACAACTTGAATGCTACTGCGCTGTTCCATTGTTCGCAATCACGTCAAAATAAAAAATTGCTCTCTTATTCGCACATGTGGTGCCGCAGCGAATTTGACCAAAATCACCTTCGCAACGTATTTATTTTTTGATTAGTAGTGCTACCAACTAAAAACAAATTGAACAATGCCTGAAAGAACGTCTACTTTAGGAAAACCATTATAGGATTACTCCCTCATGATTCTATTGTAAATATAGTAGAATATCGATTTAACGCAAGGGATTCAATTGATTAAAAATCAACATATTGTGAACGTACGTTATTAACATTTGTTCATAAAAAAAGCACCTCAAAGAGGTGCTTTGAATTTTCAGGGGGGGCTGCCCTTTCTAGGAACGCACTTCCTTAATACGTGCCTTTTTACCGGTTAGTCCCCTAAAATAAAATATTCTTGCCCTTCTTACTTTACCTTTTTTGTTCACTTCAATCTTCTGAAGTGCTGGTAGGTTAATGGGGAAAATTCGTTCTACACCAACGGTGCCGGACATTTTTCTGATAGTAAAGGTTTCTGTGGAGCCGCTTCCACGTCTTTGAATCACCACACCTTTAAAAAACTGGGTACGGGTCTTTTCACCTTCTTTAATTTCGTAGTAAACGGTTATGGTATCACCCGCGGAGAAATCGGGAAATACTTTTTTCTCTACCATTTCGTTTTCCACAAATTCAACTAAAGATTCCATTTTTTGATTTTTATGGATTTCTTAAAAACAACATTCACGACTCTCGCCAGAGGTTGATTTTAATAGTCTGCAAAATTAGTTCTTATTTTAGAATTGGCAACAGGCTTTGTTAAAAAAGTGAAGAAAATTATTAGTGGAGTAAATCCGGTCGTCTGGTTTGCGTACGTTTTACGGCCTCTTCTTCTCTCCATTGTTCTATTTTTGGGGTATTCCCGCTGGTTAAAATTTTAGGAACCTCCATCCCCTTATAGTTTGCAGGCCTTGTATAAACGGGAGGTGCCAACAGATTATCCTGAAATGTATCGGTCAATGCAGAGGTTTCGTCATTTAACACCCCCGGGAGTAGTCGAATAATGGCATCCGAAAGTACCGCTGCTGCCAGTTCCCCGCCGGAGAGTACATAATCCCCAATAGAGATTTCCCTGGTGACCAAAGATTCCCTCACTCTTTGGTCTACACCCTTGTAGTGCCCGCAAAGAAGGATGATGTTTTTTTTCAGGGAGAGCTCGTTTGTTATTCCTTGGTTTAAGGTTTGACCATCAGGGGTCAGGTAAATGACTTCATCGTATTTCCTTTCAGCTTTTAAACCGGAAATACATTGATCAATGGGTTCAATCATCAATACCATACCGGCCCCACCTCCAAATTGATAATCGTCTACCTGTTTGTAATTGCCCATGCCATAATCCCTTAAGTTATGTAAAACAACTTCCACCAGACCTTTCTGAATGGCCCTTTTCAGGATGGAAGCCTCGAATGGACTTTTAAGCAACTCAGGTAGGACCGTAATTATATCAATGCGCATCTTTTTAAATCGGAATCTTGGAACCTGTAAAATGTTAATTTGGATTTTTCCAAAAGTAGTGGAAATAGTCGTTATCCTTTCTCCAATCCAACTTTTGTGCTGGATTGTTTTTCGTTGTTTCCAAGGCTAAACCCTTGAATTTTTTCTCCTCAACGAGTTCTTTTGCCGTCTTTAAAAGTTTTTCACCAATCCCCTTTCCACGAAACTTGCAAATCATTTAAAATGTAAAATGGTCGTAGGGAAACTGAAGAATAGGTGGTAAAGCTGGGCAAGACCAACGACCTTTTCCCCCCAGGGTGCCGTAAAATCATCGATTCTTTGTGGACCAAACGTTTGGTAAGAAATGCTTTCGCTGCATGAAAGTCCTATTCTTGCTTATAAAAACGCGATAAGCATCAAAAAATGGCAAAATCCTATCTACATCCGCGTGCCGTGCCCTTTGGACTTTGAACATTTTTGAAATTAAGCACCTTTTCTATTCTTATTGCGTTCATCATGCAGTTCCCTGCTGATTTTTTGCTCACGCTCAAGCGCCCTTCTTCGATGCTGTTCGTATTCCTCTTCTAAATCTGCTAGGGCAGTTTTTGCCTGCTGTGTGAGAATATTACTATTTCTAAACTTGAAAATAAATAAAGCAAGAAAAATCAATAGGCCAATGATTATGGACCAAACGATTAGCTTGTAAGTAGATTTTGAAACCAAGCTTCCAAAAAAGGGCATGCTGTCCTTTTCTTCGGTTATACGATTAAGATTTTTTGTGGTCTCATCCAACTTTGTGTTCAATGAACTAATGGCCGTTTCGTTTTCGGCTATAGTGGATTTTAATGTACCGATGGTGGCATTGGCCGTTTTAATCGTATCCAGAACATTTTTTTGTAGTGCGTTCATCTCCAACAATCGGACGACTTCGTAGCGCTTTCCGTTTTGCCTATAATTGGTGGATTTTCTGATTAAGGTTTCAAACTGACCTTGAATGGAAGTATCATCCGTCGGATTTTGGTCCTGTTGGTTTTGGGCGTGGAGCGATGCAAAGGACCATGAAAGCCCGATGAATAAAATTATGAGATTTTTCATAGGTGTACTCATTAAAATTAGGATTTAGGGTAGGGACGAAGGTACACCATTACCGTATTATCCCCAAACCTACTTCTAGTAATAGGTGAACCTCCTCACTTTGGCTATGTATTTGGCCAATCGAATAACTTGATGGGAATACCCGTATTCATTGTCGTACCAAACATAGAGGATAATGTTTTTCCCATCCGGGGAAACTATGGTAGCCTTACTATCATAGATGGAAGGAGCAGAGGTGCCTATAATATCGGAAGAAACCAATTCATTGCTCAATGAATATTTGATTTGCTCTACCAAATCCCCTTCTAGGGCATACTTTTTTAAAATGGTGCTTAAGGCCTTTACGGAAGTTTTATGTTTTACCTCTAGGTTAAGAATGGCCAAAGACCCGTTGGGTACAGGTACCCGGATGGCGTTGGAAGTCAATTTTCCCTCCAGCACGGGCAATGCTTTTGCTACAGCTTTTCCAGCACCAGTTTCCGTAATGACCATATTTAAGGCGGCTGCACGGCCCCTGCGGTATTTTTTATGCATATTATCCACCAAATTTTGGTCGTTGGTATACGCATGGATGGTCTCTAAATGCCCTTTTTCTATGCCCAATGAATCTTCTATTACCTTAAGTACTGGTGTAATGGCATTGGTAGTACAAGAAGCAGCCGAAAATACCTTTGTCTTTTCAGGGTCGTACTCGGTATGGTTGACCCCATGAACAATGTTGGGCACCCCTTTTCCAGGGGCGGTCAAAAGAACTTCTTCACAACCTTTGGATTTTAAATGTCTGGAAAGGGCAACCTTGTCCCTAAAAGCCCCGGTATTATCAATCACCAACGCGTTGTAAATTCCATATTTGGTATAATCGATATCTTCGGGTTGATTGGCCGATATAAAGTATACCGTGGTCCCATTGATAGCCAACGCCTTTTTTTCCGCATCCATTTCAACCGTTCCACTGAATTGTCCATGAACGGAGTCCGTATGCAATAGTGCCGCTCTTTTTTCAAGGATTTCCTCTGTGATTTCACCACGGGTTACAATGGCCCGTAATCGCAATTGGTTCCCCTTTCCCGTTTTGGCCATGAGTTCCCTTGCCAACAAACGGCCAATCCTTCCGAATCCATAGAGCACCACATCTTTTGGCTTTATTTCCTTGGTTTTTTGGGCATCTTTCAATTTATCCAGAGCAAAGGATTTGACATCGTGATATCCATTGTCCTGGGAATGGTATTCATAAGTGAGTTTTCCAATATCTATTTTGGCCGGCGGCAGCGGAATGTCATTGATGGCCCTTAGAATTTCTACGGAATCAAAAATGGAAATAGGTTTCTGAACGAATGCAACGGCATATTCGTGAAGATTAATGATATCACTTACATTTTTGTCAATGACCTGATTTTTAAAAAGAACGATTTCAATGGCCTTATCGTACCACAAATCACTTATGATCTTTATGAATTCAGTGGTGGCCTTTCTTCGGTCTGCCTGGAAGGCAAGTTCTTTCTCATACGATTTTATATCGCTCGTGGATAGCTATTTGCAATGATGGGCAAAAATAGAATTTCAAACGATTTCGTAAAAGAATTTATTACATAAAAAAGCACCCGATTTTTGGGCGCTTTTCTTTTCTTTTTTTAAAAACGGATTATTGGAAAATCAATCGCTCCCGCTCTCCGTTTTCATCCAATAAGGTTATGCTGGTGCGTCCGTATTTTGAAATCTTTGCAAAAAGGTTTTTGGCATCTTCAATGTCGTTAATTGCTTCATCGTCCACTTCAACCATTACCTTGTTCACTAAACCGTAATCCCGATACTGTTCCGGCACATTGGTGATTTTGACCCCATTCTTGACCCCAAATTTTTTCTGGTCCTCCTTGGATAGGTTCTTGACTTCCATGCGCATGACCGGCAAAATTTCGGTCTGTTTTTTCCTTAAAATTACGGGGAGGTTCATCTTCTTACCATTTCTGTCAACGGTAACGTCAACCTTATCTCCAGGTTTTTTAGAGGACAAATACCCTGTTAGTTCAGAAAACTTGGTCACTTTTACATTATCAATCTGTTTAATGACATCCCCCTCTTGTATACCGGCAGCCTCAGCACCCGAATCTTCCGTAATGCCAGAGACATACACGCCATCAATTTCATCCAAACCCTGCTCCCTGGCTTGGGGGCTCTCCCGATTTAAATAGGAAATTCCAAGAATTCCCTTTTGAACCTTACCGTATTCCAATAAATCGTCCACCACCTTTTTTGCAATATTGCTGGGTACAGCAAACGAATATCCCACATAGGAACCGGTTTGCGATGTAATCGCTGTATTGATCCCAATCAAATCACCATTGGTATTTACCAAGGCCCCTCCACTGTTGCCAGGATTTACGGCAGCATCTGTTTGAATAAAAGACTGATTGCGATTTACCGAAATGGAACGTGCCTTGGCACTTACAATTCCTGCCGTTACCGTAGAAGTAAGATTGAAAGGGTTACCAACCGCCAAGACCCATTCCCCAATTTTTGCATTATCAGAATCCCCAAAAGCGAGATAGGGGAGCGGTCTTTCCACATCAATCTTTAGCAATGCAATATCCGAAGTTGGGTCGGCACCAATGACCTCGGCTTCATAACTGCTGTTGTTGTTCAGGGTTACCTCCAAGGCCCTTGCTTTCGCTATGACATGGTTATTCGTTACAATATAACCATCTGGTGAAATAATGACCCCGGAACCTGTTCCGATTTGGGGACGTTGCGAAGCCTCGGAACCATAAAAGAATTCTGCAATCGGATTACCGCGGCTAATGGTCATGTTTTTGACGTGAACCACAGCGTGCACCGTTTTCTCCGCAGCCACCGTGAAGTCTACCTCATTAATACCCGCCCCTTTGGGAGAGGAGGGCAAACTTGTGGTTATAAATGGGGTTTCCGCATTTTCAGGAAAAGCCGTGGTTGTTGGCTTTTCAAAAAAATAGGTATAGGCACCTAGGGTAATTCCTCCCGCTAAAAGTGCAACAATAAATAATTGTGCTGTTCTTTTCATATTTCCAAGGAATTTAAAAATATTTTGATGATTAAAATTATACATAAATCGTACCAATTTTAACAGTTTAACGAGGTTTTAACTGGAGGTATGCCAACTTGGGAATGTACTATATTTGCGGGATGAATTCGAAAGCAACACTCCCCTTTTGGAAATATCAGGGTACTGGAAACGACTTTATTCTGTTGGATAACCGGAAGTTGGACTTTCCAAAAGATGATATGGATTTCATCCATCAGCTTTGTGATAGACGTTTGGGAATAGGTGCTGATGGCCTAATTCTTTTGGAGAATGACGATTTGTCAGATTTTCGAATGGTGTATTTCAATTCTGATGGCAATGAAAGCACTATGTGCGGTAATGGGGGTAGGTGCATCGTCGCATTTGCCCAGGAACTGGGCATTATAGGGGATAAAACTTCATTTAGTGCCGTGGACGGACGACATGAGGCAAAAGTAATTGGTGAACATATTGAATTGGAAATGATGGATGTGGACACAATTAAAGATATAAGAAACTATTTTTTTTTGAATACGGGGTCTCCCCATCATGTTCAATTGGTTGAAAACCTTGGCGAACTAAATGTAAAAAAGGAAGGGGCCAAAATTAGATATGGGATTTATGGGGAGACCGGTAGCAATATCAACTTTGTGGAGCAGGAATCAGATACTATTTTCAACGTTAGGACCTATGAAAAGGGGGTGGAGGATGAAACATGGTCCTGTGGTACTGGGGTTACTGCGGTTGCACTCGCCATGTATCACTCCGGAAAAACCCACAGGCCGATAATTACCGTGAAAACCCGAGGCGGTAATTTGACCGTCCAATTCACCAAATCCGTTGAGGGATACTCCAACATTAGATTGAGTGGCCCGGCAACTAAAGTATTTAAAGGGCAATGGCAGGCATAACGTTAGATGGAGCGCTTTGTAGTCTTCGGGCCTTGGAACCGGAAGACCTTGATTTCTTATACGCATTGGAAAATGACACGGAGATTTGGGAAATAAGCAATACGCTTAGACCTTATTCAAGAATGGTTTTAAAGGAATACTTACAAAATGCCCATCGCGATTTTTTTGAAGTAAGACAGCTCCGATTGTGTGTTTGCAATAGTAATAAAAAAAGAATCGGGCTTATTGATTTATTTGATTTTGACCCAAGACATAGGCGGGCCGGTATTGGTATCATTATTTTAAATCCTGCTGATAGAAATCAAGGAGCAGGAGCCGAAGCGCTCGAACTTTTACTGGAGTATTCCTTTTCCGCATTGGAATTGCATCAGGTCTATGCCAACATTTTGGAGGACAATAGGGCAAGTATCCATCTATTTGAAAAGCTTGGATTTGAAAAAGTGGGCGTAAAAAAAGAGTGGATCAGATGGGGAGGAACGTTTAAAAACGAATGGTTATATCAAAAAATTAAATCTTGAGCAATTTAAAAAAAGTCGTTTGGGCCACGGCAATTCTAGGGCTTGTGATTTGTGGGATTGTGGCATATCAAATTTATAGTGCCATTTTTTCTCCGAATACCGCATTTGAGAATGACAAGGCCTTTGTTTTTGTTCCGTCCAATGCAGATTTCCCTGAAGTGAAGAATATCATGGAACCCTTATTAAAAGATGTAGGCTCTTTTGAAGCGGTGGCAGAAAGAAAAGGGTATGTTTCCAATATTAAGGGGGGGAAGTATGCAATTTTGAAGGGAATGAACAACAATGAGATGATCAATACATTACGGAGTTCCAATATTCCTGTTAGGGTGTCCTTTAATAACCAAGAGACCATTGAGGATCTGGCGGGAAGGATTTCCGAACAATTGGAGGCAGATAGTGTATCATTGTTGAATGCATTCACAGATACTACGTTTCTTGCTGAGAACGGATTTGATTCCGAAAATAGAATTACGCCTTATTTACCCAATACTTACGAATTCTTCTGGAATTCGAGTCCAGAGCAATTCAGGGAACGCATGTTCAAGGAATATACCCGATTTTGGAACGAAGAACGAAGAAGCAAGGCTGAAAAGCTGGGTATTACCCCAAAAGAAGTCGCTGCACTTGCGGCCATTGTACAAAAGGAAACTGCGAAGGCCGATGAACGACCAAGGGTGGCCGGAGTTTATTTGAACAGGCTTAGGAAAAGCATGTTACTACAGGCAGACCCCACCGTGATATTTGCCATAAAGAAAGAAACGGGAAATTTTGACACTATAATCAAGAGAGTACTTTACAAGGATTTGGAAATGGATTCCCCTTACAATACCTACAAAAAATCAGGGATACCCCCAGGCCCCATTACAATGCCGGATATTTCTTCATTGGAAGCCGTATTAAATGCAGAAAAACATAACTATTTATACTTTGTGGCCGATGTTTCCAATTTCGGATACCACATGTTTGCGAGTACCTTACAACAACATAACCGAAATAAAGTACAGTACGTCCGATGGTTAAACCAACAGAAAATCAAGCGATAAGGAGGCTTTAACGAATATTTTGACCCTTCAACGGCATTTACCCCCCCTTTGGCAAAAAGTTATGACTTTTATCATTCAATTTTAACAGTTTCCCCAATATATTTGCCGACCAATTTGAATCCGTGTTAGGATTCTAAATGATATACTTATGAAAAGGTGGATTTATTTTTTAGGTCATCTTGCCATAATTACCATTTTAACAAGTTTTGCTACGTTTACCGTAGGACCTAAAGCGGTTGAGGTGCCATTGGACCTAAAGGTGGAGGAAGGCCTAATATCCTGGGTGGAATACCATAAAAGTCAATCAAATCATTTGACCCCTTCTTTTGAGTCGGTTTTTTTGGGGAAGTCCTTTGTTGGATTTAAAGAGGCATTGGCTTTTAAGGAATCCCAAGGAAAATATTCTTCGGTAAATACCCTGGGGTATTTGGGTAAATATCAGTTTGGGGCCAATACGTTAAAACTTATGGGAGTGCATGATACGCAGCTGTTTTTAGAAAATCCGGTGCTGCAGGAAAAGCTGTTCGAATTGAACGTAGCACGCAACAAATGGATTCTTAGGCGTGACATCAAACGCTTTGTCGGAAAAAAAATCAACGGGGTACTGATTACGGAATCTGGAATCGTTGCTGCGGCCCATCTAGCGGGCGCTGGAAATGTTAAAAAATACTTGCGTTCCTATGGGCAAACTGATTTTTCGGATGCCTATGGTAGTACCGTTGCTTATTACATAAAAAAGTTTGGGGGGTATGATGTTTCCCCCATTAAAGCCATACACAATCCCAAAGTAAACAGTTAAGACTGTACGATAAAGACAGTAGGTCTTTTATTGATATCATGACCATTTCTTTGCCACTCCTGGACGGTTCTGGTCACTATGTGTTCTGTAGGCAAGGTAATATCCGTTGCGACACATAAACGCGTTGTTGGTTTCAATTTTCGGAGTAGTTCAGAGAGCAGTTTTTCATTCCTGTAGGGCGTTTCAATAAAAATTTGTGCTTGTCCAGTTTCGAAGGATAGCTTTTCCAAAGACTTAATGGCCCTTGACCTCAAATCATTCTCAATGGGCAAGTAGCCTGTAAAAGCAAAGTTTTGCCCATTCATCCCACTTGCCATCATGGCCATGGTTATGGATGATGGGCCCACTAAGGGTACCACTTTTATCTTCTTTTCATGGGCCACACGGACAATATCTGCGCCTGGATCTGCAATGCCCGGAGCACCAGCTTCAGATAGTAGAACCATATCCAACCCCTGCACACATGGGTCTAGGAAAGCAGGTATTTTAGTGGCGTCCGTATATTTGTTTAAAACCTCAAAATGCAGGTTGGGTTGGTTTTTTGAAGGGCTTATTCGCTTAATGAACCATCTGGCGGATTTTTCATTCTCGGCAATGTAGTGATCAACATTTTCGATGGTACGTTTAATGGAGATGGGTAGCACTTCCAAGGGGGCATTATCTCCCAACATGGTTGGAACCAAATACAATTTCCCAACCAATAACCTGGGTTTGTTATTTTCTTCCATGTTCCAACTTTTTCACGATTTGATTGCATGCCTGTTCAATCAGTCCATAAACATATTCAAATCCATTGGCTCCTCCATAATATGGATCGGGGACTTCAGAAATACCGAGGTCAACTTCTTCCAAAAGTAGTTTTACTTTTTTTCTGTCCTTATCGGTATCCGCAAGGGCAATGACATTGCCATAATTGCTTTTATCCATGACATAAATGACATCAAATGTTTTGAAATCTTCCGAGGTAAATTTCCGGCATCTTTGATTACTGATATCAATACCGTGTTTGTTGGCTATATCCATGGATCTTGAATCCGGTAAACTACCCACATGGTATCCTGCGGTTCCCGCAGAATCTACGAATATCCCAGAGGCATTTACTTTGGATTTTAAAATTCCTTCCGCCAATGGGGATCTGCAGATATTCCCGAGGCATACCATCAGAATTTTAGTCATAAAACGGGTGTTAGGAAAATTTTTTGTTCAGGTCTTCTTTGTACTTTCTGAACTGCTTGTCTGTTTCGGCAAGGTTCTCTACGGTTTTACAGGCATGTAATACCGTGGCATGGTCGCGTTTACCAATTTGAGAACCAATACTTGCTAAGGAAGCCTTGGTGAATTTTTTTGCAAAAAACATGGCCAATTGCCTGGCCTGGACAATATGCCGTTTTCTGGTTTTGGATTGTAAGGTGGCCACATCCATTTCAAAATAATCTGAAACCACTTTTTGGATGTAATCTATGGAAACCTCGCGTTTGGTATTCTTTACAAATTTTTCCACGATTTGTTGGGCCAGTTCCAAGGTCACCTCCTTTCGTGTAAAGGACGCTTGGGCAATCAACGATATAATGGCCCCTTCCAGCTCGCGGATATTGGTCTTAATGTTCTTGGCGACATGATCCACAATCTCATCGGACATTTCAACACCGTCCCGGTACAGCTTATTTTTTAGGATGGAAACCCTAGTCTCATAGTCTGGACTCTGTAATTCTGCAGAAAGTCCCCATTTAAATCGGGAAAGAAGCCGTTGCTCAATGTCCTGCATATCAACTGGGGCCTTATCGGAAGTCAGAATAACTTGCTTTCCATTTTGGTGCAGATGGTTGAATATATGGAAGAACACGTCTTGTGTTCCGGATTTACCTGACAGAAACTGAACGTCATCAATGATAAGTACATCAATCAGCTGATAAAAATGAATAAAATCGTTTCTGGTATTCTTTTTAACCGATTCAATATACTGTTGTGTAAACTTTTCGGCAGAGATATAGAGCACTGTTTTTTCCGGATATTTATCCTTTATCTCAACCCCTATGGCATGTGCTAAATGGGTCTTCCCCAAACCAACACCACCGAATACCATCAAAGGATTGAATGAGGTGCCACCTGGTTTATTGGCCACTGCCATACCAGCTGAGCGTGCCAGTCTATTGGAATCCCCTTCCAAAAAGTTTTCAAAATTATAATTTGCGTTTAGTTGCGACTCAATCTTAATGTTGCGAATGCCCGGGATTATAAATGGATTTTTAAGTTCGGGATTTTTGGAAGTGATGGGAACATCCAATTCCTGAGGAATCAAGGCGGAACGATTGGAGCTGGGAATCTTTTCTGTAAAAGATTCTTTATTTCCATACTTGTTCTCCATCTTTATGAGATAAATCAATTTGGCATTAGGTCCCAGTTCTTTTCGCAAAGCTACTTTCAATAGCTTCACATAATGCTCTTCCAACCATTCATAAAAGAATTTGCTTGGAACCTCAATACTCAAAGAATGGTCCGATAACTTTGCAGGCTTAATGGGTAAAAACCAGGTCTTGAATGCTTGCGGTTGGATATTATCCTGAATAAAAGCCAAACAGTTGTTCCAAACGGAAGACGCGGTAACATTCATGCCAAATAGTTCCTTTGTGTGTTGGTTCTGATAACCGGTTAAAATCGATTAGTTCTTCAGAGGGATTTTTTAGTGCTTAGCGCGAGACAAATATGTGTACAAAAAACCTAAAAAAAAAATCAATTGCCAGTTGAAATTGTACTTTTTTTTTCGCATGTTCGGAACGAAAAAATCAAGCCTATAAATATATTGTTTTTCGTGTGATTTTATGGATTTAAATGAAATTTCTTTTAGGGTGCGTTACGGGGAAACAGATCAAATGGGAGTAGTTTACCATGGTAAATACGCTGACTATCTGGAGATTGGACGTACCGAATGGCTCCGTAACTTTGGTATAACTTACAAGCAGATGGAAGACCAGGGCATTATCCTTCCTGTAGTCCACCTACACATTGATTACAAAAAATCTGCCAAATACGATGACCTTCTCACCGTGGAAACCAAGCTAAAAAGTAGGCCATTGGTCAAGATTACTTTTGACTATAAAATCTATAATGAAAGTAGGGAATTATTGGCCGAGGCACATACCGTTTTGGCTTTTATGGAGAAGAATACCTTAAAGCCTATGAAATGCCCAGATTACATTTTGACCAAATTGGATTAACACTGGGCGATTTTTAGCGGATGTATTTTCTTCAACTCCTGATGAATTACATCAGTTTTGCTTTTGGGTAAGGCAATGATAAAAGAACATGATCCTTCCATTTGTTGGGAAACCATACGAACGTTCCACTTTTTTAGAACCCGCATTACATCACTTATAATGGCATAGCTGAAATTTAATTTCATTTTAGTTTCAATGACACGATTTTCCATAGTTGCGGTTTCCAAAGCCATTTGGGCTGCGGTTTTGTAAGCAGTGATCAAGCCACTTACCCCTAGTTTTACCCCACCAAAAATTCGAACTACCACCACAAGTATATTGGTGATTCCATAAGATAGGATTTGCCCATAAATAGGCATTCCGGCGGAATTTTTAGGCTCGCCATCGTCATTGGCCCTATACTTTTTGGTTTCAATGCCTATTTGCCATGCATAACAAAAATGGCTGGCCGTTGGGTATTGTCTCTTCAGGGCATCCACAATAGGTTTTATGGCAGATTCCGTTTCTACCGGAAAAGCATGTCCATAAAACTTGCTTTTACGGTCTTTAAACAATACCTCAGTTGAAGGATGAGCAATGGTTGTATAGGTATCCTGGGCTAAGTGCACTAGAACAAAGCTACCAAAATAATGCTAATGACGGCCAATCCAACTCCTAACCAATTCTTAGGGCTTAGGTGTTCTTTAAACAGTACGATACCAAGTAGTGTAGAAAATAGTACAATGGCCACATTATTGATGGTAAAGACCGATGAGCTATTTAACGCATCGCCATTTAAGGCTCTAAGTAAAAAGAAAATGGAGAAATAATTGGGTATGCCCAAACATATTCCCCCCAAAACACTTTTAAAGCTAAAGGGGGTAGTTTTATTTACAGGGCTCGTTCCTAAAAACACCAAGCCTGACAGGGCTGCTGCGCCAAAGACAGTTGAGGAAAAGATAGCATACTCACTATCTTTTAGATAGCCCTCCTGTATAAATTTAATACTCGTATCGATAATACCGGAACCAAGAAATACCATGATGGGAAGCCATAAAGTTCTCCTGCTGGGTTTTACGTTTTGCTGGAAAGAGGTCAAATAAACAGCGGTCAATGCAAGCAATATTCCCAAAACCTGAAAAATGGACAGTACGTCCTTATAATAAAGAACAGCAAACAACACTGGAATGATCAAGGACATTTTAGTGGCTACGGAAGTAACGCCAACACCATTGATTTGGGAGGACCTGGCCATAATGGTAAAGATGACAATAAAGAAGGTCCCAAGAAGAAGGGTGCCCAAAAACCAGGGCCGGCTGCTAAGTTGTAAAAGACTGATGGGCTGCGAATAGAACAACCACCCACAGGTACAGGCCACCATGTAATTGGTAACAATGGCCAACAGGGTATTTATCCTATAAACGGCGAAGAGCTTAAATACTACAAAGATGAGGCTAGAACACAGGACACTTAGGGCCAAATCTAGCATTACAATCGACTTTTTAATTGGGTAATGTCCTCTTTGCCAACCAATAGATTCCAGGTTTTAATGCCCAGTTGTTCCGCAGCATCCGTATTTTCCTTGGTATCGTCAATAAAAAGGGTTTCCTCCGGGAGGAGGTTATTTTCCTTCAAAACCTGTTGAAATATATCCAAATTTGGTTTTCGTTTGCCCATTTGGTAGGAAAGGTAAAAGACCTCAAAGGCATTTTCAAATCGAATGAACCGTTCCCCCATTTTTCTCCTTTCGTTTTCAATATGTATTTCATTGGTATTGCTCAACAAAAAAAGGCGATAGCTATTTTCCGCAGCCAGAACTTCCAAAAATTGTAACCGTTCCTCTGGAAAATCCAATAAAATAGCATTCCAAGCATCGATAATATTTTGTGTTGTGGCCTGGGGAAAAATAGCGTTGGTCTGTTCCAAAAAGCTGTCAGAACTAATCGTCCCCATTTCGTAGTTTTTAAAAATGGTATCCAATTGGGGAGTAATTCCAGTAAACCCATATTTCCGCATTACCCTTCCCGTGGCGGGTTTGTCCAAATTGATGAAAACATCGCCGAAATCAAATATTATGTTTTTAATCATGGGTAAAAAGGTTTAAGCCGTCTTCCAAAATAGTCGATCTGGAACCTTGATTTCCAGTGAATACAGGGGATTTAGTTCCAGATCCAAAGGTAGCTACCCCTGTAAAGATTCGTGCTTCATCCCATACGTCTGCATCGATAAAAGACTGTAGGGTTTTGGTACCACCTTCAATGATCATCGAAGTAATTTGGTGACGGTACAAGACGCTACAAATTTGAGAGGGTAGATCTTGGTTAAAATTTATGGTTTCAATGATGACTTCCTTAGGCCTAGACTCTAATTTTTGTTGGGTCAATAGTATGGTTTTTGAACTTCCATCAAAAAGATGGGAAGTTTTGGGAATTTTCAATGTTCTATCCAAAATAATGCGCACAGGATCCCTTCCTTTCCAATGGCGGACGTCCAATCTGGGGTTATCATCAAGGGCCGTTTGGGTCCCTACCAAAACAGATTGCTCTTCACTGCGCCATTGATGTACCAGTTGACGGGAGTACGGGTTAGTAATCCAATAGGGCTGTGCATTGGCGTTCCTTTTTGATGTGTCCGGGGCGATGTAGCCATCTGAGCTTTCCGCCCATTTTAGAATAATATACGGTCGTTTTTTCTCCTGAAAAGTAAGAAAACGGATATGATGGGTTCGGCACGCCTCTTCTTTGATACCCATGACCACCTCGATTCCAGCAGATTTCAGTTTTTCTATTCCTTTACCTGCTACTTTATGGTGGGGGTCTTTTAGCCCAATAACCACTTTGGGAATCTTCTTTTTAATAATCAAATCGCTGCAGGGTGGTGTCTTTCCAAAATGGGAACAAGGCTCAAGGGTAACGTAAAGGGTGGCTTTCTCAAGCAACGAACGGTCTTTAACGGATTGAATGGCATTGACTTCGGCGTGTGGTCCACCGTAGGGGTCGGTATACCCCTCACCAATAATGGAATCCTGATAAACGATGCAACAGCCTACAGCTGGATTTGGCGCAGCTGTGCCTAAGGCGTTTTTCCCCAATTCAATGGCCCGAAGCATGTATTTTTGGTCTATATTCACCCGATAAAAATACCATTTCTAAAAGCAATTAAATCGTTTGGGAATTCGAAAAATCATAGAAGCGGACAATAAGCAAGTGGCCCATTTAGTACGAAGTATTTTGGAGGATATGGAGGTTCCCAAAGAAGGTACTGCCTACGGTGATACCGCTTTGGATAATATGTACCTTACCTATCAAAGACCGAAATCCGTCTTTTACTTAATCGATTTTCAAGGCAAAATTATTGGTTGCGGAGGAATTGCCCCTTTGGAGCATAATGAGGGGAATCTCTGCGAACTTCAAAAAATGTATGTTTCCATCGGACATCGTGGTAAGGGGCTTGCACAAATAATAATGCAGACGTGTCTTGATGCCGCTACAAAGTTTGGTTTCCAAGGATGTTATTTAGAAACCTTGCCCTTTATGCAAGTGGCGCAAAGGCTCTACCAAAAAAACGGTTTTCAATACCTCCAACGACCTCTTGGGAATACGGGACACACTGCTTGCACAGTGCGAATGTTGAAAGAATTTTAAGTAATGTACCTCAAGAAAATTAGAACCATATTTCACGCGGAATTGGATGTTTTGTATTCCAAAAATGAAGTAGACAGCTTTTTTTATATGTTCCTTGAACACTATTTAAAATTGGAACGCTTTGCATTGATATTCCAACCAAATTTAGTGGTTTCAAAAGATGGGGAGCAGGCATTTTTTGAAGGGTTGGACCGCTTAAGGAAAGAAGAGCCTGTTCAATATATTTTAGGGGAAGCCAATTTTATGGATCTAAAGTTCAAGGTGAATCCCCATGTTTTGATTCCTAGACCGGAAACTGAGGAATTGGTCCGTTGGGTCATCAACAATGGTCAGCCCAAGGAACGCCAAGATTTTAAGATACTGGACATAGGCACGGGCAGTGGTTGTATTGCCATTACGCTGGCTAAAACCCTTCCAAACACCAAAGTCTTCGCTCTGGATATTTCCAAGGAAGCATTGCAGGTGGCAAGGAAAAATGGGGAACGAAACAACGTGGAAATCAACTTCTTCAAAGCCGATATATTGAACCCACATCTTGAGCTTGATTCGGATTTTGATTGTATCGTCTCCAACCCGCCTTATGTTAGGGAACTGGAAAAAACTCATATGGACAATAACGTCAAAAACTATGAGCCCAGGTCGGCGCTCTTCGTGCCCGATAGTGATCCATTAAAATTTTATAGGGCCATTGCGGCATTCGCGCGGGAACATCTTAGGCGAAAAGGAAGCCTATTTCTTGAGCTAAATCAGTATCTGGCCAAGCAGACCCAAGAACTTTTGGTGGATAACCATTTTAAGGAAGTAGAACTGCGGAAGGATATTTTCGGTAAATTCCGATTGTTAAAAGGAACTAAATCGTAAATCGATATCATGTTGAAGAGCATTGCCATATTTTGTGGAAGTAGTCCAGGTAGCGACGATAAAATCATACAAGCCACCTATGAAACAGGAGCCTTCCTCGCCCAAAAACAAAGAACCTTGGTATACGGTGGGGGCAAGGTTGGTCTTATGGGTAAAGTTGCGCAAGGAGCATTGGACAAGAAAGGTCATGTGATTGGGGTCATCCCCCATTTTTTGAAACAAAAAGAGGTCCATCATAAAGGACTTTCAAAGTTACTACTGGTCAATACCATGCATGAACGAAAACTACGAATGCATCAACTTTCAGACGGGGTAATCATGCTACCCGGCGGCTTTGGAACCTTTGAAGAGTTTTTTGAGATGTTGACATGGACACAGCTTGGTCTACATCAAAAGCCCATGGGAATCTTAAATGTAAATGGCTTTTATGATGCGTTGATTCAGATGTTCGATCAAATGGTCGCCAATCGATTGTTAAAGGTGGAAAGCAAAGAAATGGTTTTGGTGGAAGGTTCCATAGACAAGCTATTGGAAAAAATGGAAAGTTACGCAGGTTACGGTGTTCCCAAATGGATGGATTGGAACCAAACTCAGGTCAACCATATAACTAACAATGGAAGCTAAACAAAAAATAGAGGAGTTACGAAAAGAACTTCGGGAACACAACTACAAGTATTATGTGTTGGACACTCCAATCATTTCCGATTATGAGTTCGACATGAAGTTGAAGGCACTTCAAGCTTTGGAGGAACAATATTCAGAATTTTACGACCCAACGTCACCAACTTTACGCGTAGGTGGTGCGGTCACCAAGAATTTTGAAACCATCATGCATGAGTACCGTATGTATTCCCTGGACAATTCCTACAGCAAGGAAGATTTGGAAGATTGGGAAAAACGAATACATCGCATTTTGGGCGATGTCCAGGTGGAGTATACCTGTGAGCTTAAGTATGATGGGGCGTCCATTAGTTTGACCTATGAAGATGGAAAATTGGTAAAGGCCGTAACGCGTGGCGATGGTTTTCAGGGTGATGATGTCACTGCCAATATCAAAACCATTAAATCAGTACCCTTGCAACTAAAGGGGGACTATCCACCCAAATTTGATATCCGTGGGGAGATCATTTTGACGTTGGAGGGTTTTGCCAAAATGAACCAAGAACGCATTGCCCAAGGGGAGGAACCCTATATGAATCCCAGGAACACCGCATCAGGAAGTCTTAAACTCCAAGATAGCTCTTTGGTCGCCCAACGCCCTTTGGAATGTCTTTTATATAGTATTGTAGGTCCCAGTCTAAACATTGAAAGTCAATTTGAAATGTTGGAAAAAGCACGTTCCTGGGGCTTTAAAGTTCCCACGGTGGCCGCCTTGTGCAAGTCCACTGAGGAGGTGCTGAAATTCGTGGAACATTGGGATGTGCATCGCCATGATTTGCCCTATGAAACGGATGGGGTGGTGGTCAAAGTAAATCGTCTCAGTTATCAAGATGAGTTGGGCCATACCGCTAAGGCCCCTAGATGGGCTATGGCCTACAAGTTCAAAGCCGAACAGGTGTCAACCGTATTGAATGAAATCACGTATCAGGTTGGGCGTACTGGGGCCATTACTCCGGTAGCCAATCTACAACCGGTTTTGTTGGCGGGTACCACGGTCAAAAGGGCTTCGTTGCATAACGCTGACCAGATTGCGAAACTGGATGTACGGGAAGGAGATACCGTTTTTGTAGAAAAAGGTGGGGAAATTATTCCTAAAATAATTGCTGTAGACCTGAGCAAAAGACCTTTAAAACTGATGCCCACCCAATATATTACGCATTGCCCAGAGTGCTTCACAAAATTAATTCGAAAAGAAGGGGAGGCCCAACATTTTTGCCCAAATGAAACCGGGTGTCCCCCGCAAATAACAGGTCGTATTCAGCACTTTATTTCCAGAAAGGCAATGGATATTGAAGGATTGGGTGGAGAAACGGTGGAGTTGCTGTTTAAGGAAGGATTGATTCAGAATTACGCGGACTTGTATACCTTGACCGAAGAACAAATCATGCCTTTGGAGCGCATGGCTGAAAAATCAGCAGAGAATTTGGTCAATGGGGTAGCCGCTTCCAAGCAGATTCCATTCGAACGGATCTTGTTTGCCCTTGGCATCCGCTATGTAGGGGAGACGGTGGCTAAAAAGTTGGCCAAAGCCTATAAAAACATTGATGCCCTAATGGCAACCAAAGAAGAGGAATTGGTAGCAGTTGATGAAATCGGTGGACGCATTGCAGAGAGTGTCTTGCAGTTCTTTTCTGAAGATAAAAATCGTGAAATCGTAGAGCGCCTAAAGATGTATGGTCTTCAGTTTTCCTTATCTGAGGAGCAACTTCAAAATCAATCCGACACATTGAAAGGAAAAACCTTTGTCGTTTCCGGGGTTTTTGAGACTTTGGAACGTAACGAACTCAAAAAATTGATTGAAGACAACGGGGGCAAGGTGTCCTCTTCCATTTCATCAAAAACGTCCTTTTTGGTAGCCGGGGACAAAATGGGGCCCAGTAAACGGACCAAAGCTGAAAATTTAGGGGTGCCCATTATTTCTGAACAGGATTTTTTAGGGATGGTTTAATTTATGGGAGGTCCAGCCTTCATGCTTATCGATAAACATCAATCCACCGCTCTACGCGCTCTTTGGCGTTCTCCCGGATATTCCCATAGTAGAAATTAATATCGGCGATATGGTAATTTTTTCGACGCAACAAGAAACTCCAGGGAAATCGGGGTTTAGTGGCCCATAAAATACCGTTGCTTACCTGGGCATCAACCCGTTGGTAAAGAATTTTATCAAAGTTTCGCAGGACGGCTCCTTTGTTTTGATTTTTAGATACATAAGTGGTGTCCACTTTCCAACTTAATGGATTAGTGACCAGTATGGAGTCTCCCAGCGGTCTATTCTCAGGGGTGAAATCCCGCTTAAAGGTGCGCCAGGAAATGCTGCAGTTCAGGTCATCTGGATTTAGACAGGGCCGGATGGATTTGAAATACGTTTTTGGAACAGGAAGTCCAATAAGGTAGGCCGCCACTAGTTTGGACTGAAGTGATGTTCCATCGATAAATTCACGGATCAAAGGCCCGCCATGGGTGGTGCCCTGACTGTGGGATGCTATGATGAAAGGTCGTCCGTGATTGTAATAGGTAAGGTAATGCTCAAAAGCATTTTTGACATCCAAATAGGCAAAGGCAAGGGCTTTTTTTGCAGAGACTGTATCGGTAGTGGAATAACTCCGAAGATGTGCTTGCCGGTATCTTGGTGCAAAAACCCGGCCTGCGGCGTTAAAAGCGCTAGCTTGAAACAGAATGGTACTGTTATCCACTTTTTCATTCAATTCTTTATCATCAATATTGGGATTCCAGGGCAGTTTATCATCTTTTCCATCATAAATAGTGGGATGGATAAAAAAAACATCAGCTTCCAAATTGTTTTTGGAAAGTCGTTCCGTTCCTGGTATTCTATCGGCATTGTCCCTTTTGTTGGGATGTGCCGCCCAATACTCCAAATTGTTGTAATCAATGGGTTCAAAAGGAACGGTGTCATCAAAGGGCGCTTGGCCATAAATTAAGGGACATAACGGGAAGAGGAGTAGGGGAAGTCCTGTTAATTTTAGGTATCGTTTCATTGGAGCTAAATTAACAAGATTTGAAAGCAATTCTTGTTTTTAAATAGCAGTCAATGATTACCTACGCAATAAAATAGTTGTTTTGTGCTTTTTTGGTGTTTGTTTTTTGAACTACCATTGCCTTATGGGAAATATTTTAGACCGCTATTGTCTACTGCTTAAAATACTCCTTCTTGTAAGATTTGCCCAATTCTGGAGTTAATAAAAGGATTTCAGGTTTATCTTTTCTTAGGCCAATGGTCCAATTTTCAAAAATTTCCCAATCTTCATTTGTGAAAACTGGGTTGCCGTAGTGATGTATCAATTTCTTTCGTATCCGGTCTTCTTCCCCTTTTCCAGTAAGGATCCAAACGGTATTTAATTTTCCATTTCCAAAACGGGCTTCCATTTTTCTTGGAAATCCGGCGTATTCGACCCCAAAACAATCCAATTGCAATTGGGCATTGGGATCCGAACCGTCCAGTTCACGTTCAAAAATAAAAGTACTGTTGGCTTCGAGTGCAGTTTTTAGTTCATTCAAAGGACCCCCCATTTCAAGAAAATCGGGTATCTCAGCGCTTTTGTTGTACGCCACCGAGGTGGGACCGCCTTCGGTCAGGTATGGATTCTCCCAGGTAAATAAATTTGGGTGACTGGCTTCTTTGGTCATTTGCCACACTATATCCTTTTCAATGTGGCCGAAAAGAAGCTCTTCAAAAACGACCTGGTACCCCATGAAATGATCCATGCTATCTTTTGAAGAATCAAAGAAAACATGAAGGGCATTGCCCCTTGATTCAATGAGGTGTAGTTGGTTGTCGGCAAAAGTAAATACAACTTGGGCCAAGGTACCGTTCTTTGTTTTTAGATTGGTACATATAAGGTGCGCTTCTGAGTGTTCTGCCAAAGGAAAAATAGGTTCATCCAAGGTCAATACGGAATGTGAAAGAACGTTTGGCCCTATCTTTTGTTTTACGGATTCCAATGACTCGTAGAAATGAACGTTATGCAGCAACATTTCACTCTGAGCGTTCAGCGCAAATGTAAAGGCGGCACTGCATATGGACAATACCGGCGTTTTGATGGAAGTAAACATATTATTGATTGATGATTTGCTCTAAAGATGCAATCATTTTCAATATGTTACAGTTGTTAAGAAAAATGCCTTTGATGGCAATATTGTTATAAGGGTCAAACTGCAATGCTAATACCGTCGCCAATCGCCTTTTTATGGCTATCAAAATGAAAATCCACCTTCCCCAGATTGATACCATAGCACCCCACTTGGTTCACCAATACGGTCTTTTCCAAAGCGTTTTGTACTAAGGTGGGTTTCTCCAAAAAGGTATGGGTGTGTCCGCCAATGATCAAATCGGTGTATCGGGTAGTTTTTGCCAAACCCATATCGGAAGGGATGTCTTCGTTTTTATACTCATATCCAATATGCGACAAACAGATAACTAAGTTACATTGCTCCTCTTCATGTAACGTACGTTCCATGTCTTGGGCAATTTCATAGGGATGTAGATACACCGTCTCTTTATATAGGTTCTTGTTCACAAGGCCTTCCAACTTTATACCCAATCCATAAACCCCTATTTTTAGGTCATCGACGACGAAGATTTTGTAGGGGGTGACAAGGCCATCCATCACTGTTTTACTAAAATCATAATTGGCACTTAAAAAGGGAAACTGGGCATGTGGCATTTGCGCCAATAAACCGTCTATGCCATTATCAAAATCATGGTTACCAATGGTGGCCGCATCATATTTAAGCATGCTCATTAACTTGAATTCCAATTCACCACCATAAAAATTAAAGTAGGGGGTACCCTGAAATATGTCACCAGCATCAAACAATAAGGTGTTGGGATTTTCCTTGCGTATCTGCGTTACCAAAGTCGCCCTTCTTGCCACGCCCCCTTGGTTGGAGTATCGATGGTGGGCGCTGGGAAACGCATCAATGTGACTATGGACGTCATTGGTATGCAAAATTGTGAGCTTCTTTTGGGTCTTGTTTTTGCAGGCATTAAAGGTCATTCCGCCACATCCTACTAATGTGGCCGCTGCCAAGGAGTTATTCAAAAATGTTCTTCGATGCATTAATCCAGTTTTATAAAACGGTTATCTACAGTGGCCTTGACGGTATCCACTTTTTTGAGGTAATCGATTATGGCATTGCGAACAAGGTAATCCAAATCAACAGAACGGGTCATGCCCTCAAAAAATGTCATATTATCACCACCCGTGACCAAATAACTTGAGGTAGCTACCTGATAGGTCCGATTGATATCGAAGGGTTTCCCATTGATTTTTAGGTGTTGCAATGTATTGTGCCGGTTCAAAACGATTTGTATGTTCGAAAGGGGATGCGGGCGTTGGGATTTTATTAGGTATTCCACTAGGTTCAAAACAGATTTCCCTGGTAGCTCTACAACAACAATGTTGTTTTCAAATGGCATAATCTCATAGGCCGTTCGGGCATTGACCTTTCCCTTTGGGATATCCGCCCTAATGCCACCATGGTTCAATAGGGCAAAGTCAATACCATTGCCAGTTCTCGCCTTATAAATAGGGTTGGCTTCACTATAAATGACATCGGCCATGAAATTTCCGGCTGAGGTATTATATTCTCCATC
Organism: Bacteroidota bacterium; assembly: GCA_039184365.1. GTDB lineage: Bacteria > Bacteroidota > Bacteroidia > Flavobacteriales > Flavobacteriaceae > Croceivirga. The sequence goes on from JBCDBE010000005.1 coordinate 45,423, forward strand.
CCCTTTGGTCAGGGCGACGGGGACATAAGCTAAGCTACTGTCCAATACCTGTTTTATTCTCCTTCTGAAAGGAGCGATATAAGCCGCTATGGAATCCTCTTCGGTAATATGCCCGTCAATGAGAATTTCTTCGGCTTGGATGGATACCAGTTTATTTTGTTGGTTACAAGAAGCAAAGAAAAGTAAACAGATAATAGTAAATAATCGCAGTGATTCCAAATTCATTACCTCTAGAATTTATACGGGATTTCGCATAGCTCGTTCCATCCTTTTTAAGGATAAATTGATGTAAATGTCAAACCATCCAAAGATAGATTATTGCATCGCAATAGCTATAAAAAATGTGTTTCATTCTCTGGCCATCAAGTAAAGCGCCTAGTAATTGTTGTATTTATAACAAATAGTGAATTTTATAACCAATTGGTTTGGGTTAGTTTTGACATGCTCGTGCTATCGTATTTCCTACATTTGTAGAAACGCGATGTAGGAATGGTATTTAAAGCAATACAGGATAAATTCAAAGCTAAATCCGGCCACAAATATCTTGAGGATGAACTCAGGAAAAGTAGGCCATTTATTGATAAAAAGGGGATTTCCAGTATTGCCTGTATTGTGGACATGGATAAGTTCAGTAATGCGGATGCCTTTCAATCCTTACGTCAACAAATGGGGCTTAAGCCCAATGCGGTTCATGTAATGGGCTACAAAAGAGGGCAGGACAAATACGGTATGTTTTCCATCCCCTTTTGCACGGATAAGGATTTAGGATGGAATGGCTCTGTTGAGAATGGGGACTTTTCCGAGTTTTCGGGAAGGGAATACGACGTGCTCATCAACTATTTTACGGAGGATAGACTGCTGTTAAAATTGATGTCCACCAAAGTTAAGGCACGTATCCGTGTTGGTTTAAAAGAAGGCGATAACGATATGAATGATTTAATTTTTGACTGTAAGTTGGACGATTTCGAAACATTTCAGTCGGAATTGGAAAAGTATTTAAGGATTTTAAAAGAACTAAAGTAATGAGAAGTTTTGTTGGTACCGGAGTGGCCTTGGTGACACCATTTAGGGACGACTTGTCCATTGATACCAAAGCATTACAGGAAATTGTAGAGTACAATATTGCAGGTGGGGTAGATTATTTGGTGGCCTTGGGGACCACTGCGGAATCCGTTACCTTGACAAAAAATGAAAAGCGTTTGGTCATGCAGACCATTTCATTGGCAAATGCGGGACGTTTACCTTTGGTCGTTGGTGTTGGAGGCAATAATACCATGGCCTTGATCAAAGAGCTTCAGACCATGGATTTCATGGATTTTGAAGCAATACTTTCCGTATCCCCGGCCTATAATAAGCCTACCCAAGAAGGAATATACCAACATTTCAAGGCATTTTCGGAGGCCTCACCCTTACCTATTATCATGTACAATGTGCCGTCAAGGACGGGAAGTAATATGTTGCCGGCAACTACGATACGCTTGGCCAAAGATTTTGATAATATTATTGGGATTAAGGAAGCCTGTGCCGACCCTATCCAAATTGACCAGCTGATGCAACAAAAACCCAGTGGTTTTCATATCATATCAGGAGACGATCCTACGGCCCTATCCACGGTTTTAGCAGGAGGCTCTGGGGTCATTTCCGTTTTAGGCCAAGGTCTTCCCCAAGCGTTCTCTAGGATGATCCACCTTGGTTTACAGGGAGACTCTGAATCCGCTTATGAAATTCATCAGTCGCTATTGGATGGTATGCAGCTCATTTTTGAAGAAGGAAATCCGGCCGGGATCAAATCCATTTTTGAGTATTTGAAGCTCTCCCAGGCAAGTGTTCGGTTACCATTGGTTGAAGCAAGCGACGTTTTAAAATCAAAGATTGGTCAGTTTGTCCGTAATTTAGAACTGGTTGAATCCTAAGAAGTTAAATTTTGCCCAAAAATAGTTGACTTGTTTTTTAGGACTAATTTTTATTGGCAAATTGGGTTTCACTAATCGACGGATAATTACTAATTTTGCCGAATGTTTTTGAAAATGAGGTCGTTTTATTCCCTAACCCTGCTCTCCCTACTCTTTTTTTCTTCATGTAATGAGTACCAAAAGGTATTGAAAAATGAAGATGTAAAAGCGAAATATGATTTGGCAGAGCGATATTATAATGAGGGGGATTTTAAAAGGGCGAATAGGTTGTTTGAGCAAATAGCACCCAGGTATGTAGGAAAGCCACAGGGGGAGCGGGTGATGTTCTTTTTTGCAGACTCCTACTTCAAAACAGAACAATATTATCTTTCGGGATATCAATTTGAGCGTTTTATAAAGTCGTACCCAAACAGTGATAAAATTCAAGAGGCTATCTTTTTGGAGGCAAAAAGTTATTACCAACTATCACCAAGATATTCCTTAGACCAGACAGATACGAACAAAGCCTTGGCCAAACTCCAAAATTTTATCAATACATATCCCAAATCGGAGTTCTTTGCCGAAGCCAACGAAATGGCTCAAGAATTGACCTTAAAAATCCAAAAAAAGGAATTTGAGATAGCAAAGCAATTTGATAAACTTGGGGAATTCAATTTTCCCATTTTAGTTTCTTCAATTCAAGCCTTTAACAATTTTGTGACGGATAACCCGGGTTCGATATACAGGGAAGATGCATTCTTCTACCGCTTGAAATCAGAAATGACGTTAGCTGGCAACAGTATTGTGACAAAACAGGAAGAGCGCTATCGCGAAGCATTAAAATACTATCAAGCACTGATAAAATCATATCCCGATACCAAATACAAAAAGGAGGCAGAGGAGTTTTATGAGAGGATTCAAGAGGTACTGGAAATACCGGCTGAGGCTACAGCAAAATAAATTTAGAAATAATCATGAAGGATTTAAAAAACACGAGTGCCCCAATTTCAACCGTTACCCATGACCGTAACGAGTTTGATGAACAAACCGACAATATTTATGAGGCAATTTCCATTGCTGCCAAAAGGGCAATTCAAATCAATTCTGAAATAAAGAAGGAATTATTGGAAAAGTTGGAAGAGTTCGCCACATATAGTGACAGCTTGGAGGAAGTCTTTGAAAACAAGGAGCAGATTGAGGTCTCCAAGTTTTATGAAAAATTGCCCAAACCACATGCCCTTGCCGTACAGGAGTGGTTGGAGGACAAAATCTATCACAGAAATACAGAGAGGGACGATTAGATGCTGAGCGGAAAAAACATCCTTTTGGGCATTACCGGGGGGATTGCTGCTTATAAAACATCATTTTTAGTCCGATTGTTAATAAAAGCTGGTGCTTCGGTCAAAGTAGTAATGACCCAAAGTGCCAGCTCTTTTGTTACCCCTCTAACACTTTCCACCCTTTCCAAAAATCCGGTGCTTCTGGACTTTATCAATGAGGAAGATGGAAGCCTATCTTGGAACAATCACGTAGCATTGGGGTCGTGGGCGGATATTATGATCATAGCCCCGGCCACGGCAAATACCTTGTCCAAAATGGCCAATGGCACCTGTGATAATTTATTGTTGGCAACGTACCTTTCAGCAAAATGCCCCGTGTACTTTGCCCCGGCAATGGATTTGGACATGTACAAACACCCATCGACCAAAGCTTCTTTTGAAAAGTTGCGGTCTTTCGGTAATATTATGATACCTGCAGAATCTGGTGAACTGGCCAGCGGATTAAGCGGGGAAGGAAGAATGGCAGAACCGGAAAATATCATGGGATTTTTGGAAAACCATTTGACACAGGGTTTGCCATTGATCGGAAAAAATGTATTAATTACTGCAGGGCCCACCCATGAGGCTATAGACCCTGTCCGGTTTTTGGGAAATCGATCAACAGGAACCATGGGTTTTGAGTTGGCCAAAAAGGCCAAAGAACTAGGCGCCAAAGTCGTCTTGGTATCCGGTCCAACGACTTTGACGGTGGACGGCAATAACATCAACTTACAACGGGTTTCCACGGCTGAAGAAATGTATTTTGAGGCACACAAATATTTTTCAAATAGTGATGTTGTCATTGGAGCTGCTGCTGTTGCGGATTATCGCCCTAAAACCATTGCAGGGCAAAAGATAAAAAAGAAGGAAGGTGATGGACTGATGATTGAATTGGAACGTACCAAGGACATATTGAAATCTCTAGGTGAGGTAAAGAAACATCAGTTTTTAGTAGGATTTGCCTTGGAAACGGAAAATGAGATGGAACATGCAAAAGCTAAGCTTGCCCGGAAAAATCTCGACGCTATCGTTATAAATTCATTGAATGACAAAGGGGCTGGCTTTGGTACGTTGACCAATAAAATCACTTTTTTAGATAAGAATTTGGTGTCCAAAACGTTTGATGTTAAAGAAAAGTACGAAGTTGCTTCGGACATCTGGGAAGAAATCATTCTAAGAATTCATGCATAAACAATTCGCCTTCATTTTATTCCTTATTGGAAGTAGCCTAACCTCTGCCCAAGAAATGAATGTTGTTGTAACGGTGAACTCAGATCAAGTGGGACAGACCAACCAACAGATATTCAGGACACTAGAGCGTTCCTTAGGTGATTTTATCAATAAAAGTAAATGGACGGATCGGGTATATGGCGAAAATGAGCGGGTCAATGCCCAAATGTTCATTACGGTAACCCAGTACGAATCGGACAGATTTGAAGCCAATTTGCAGGTACAGTCGTCCAGGCCTGTCTACAATACTGCTTACGAAACCACGGTTTTCAATTATAAAGACAATGATTTTGACTTCCAATACCAGGAATTTGAACCCTTGGTCTATAATCCAAACTCCTTTGATTCCAACTTGGTAGGGGTCATGGCCTATTATGTGTATATCATCTTAGGATTGGATGCGGACACCTTTGCTTTACAGGGTGGGGATGAATACTACCGTTTGGCACAGAATATCGTTACCCAAGCCCAGGGCACTAACTTTGCCGGTTGGGCCCAGGAAACTGGGGAGCGAACACGCTTTGAATTGGTGGATAATCTGTTGTCCAACACCTTTAGGGAATACCGTATTGCCATGTACAATTATCATCGCAAGGGCTTGGACGTACTTGCGGACAACAACAGCACGGGCAAACAAGTGATTGCAGGGAGTCTTAGGTTGTTTGAAACCCTAATAAAACGAAGACCCAATGCTTTTTTGATTCAGACCTTTTTCGATGCCAAGGCTGAGGAAATCCTGAATGTCTTTTCGGACGGTCCAAAAGTGGATATGGTCAAGCTTAAGGAAAATTTGAATAAGGTTGCTCCCTTCTATTCCAGCACTTGGAATGAAATCACGTATTGATAATCTTATTTGATCGTTATCTTTGCGAGTCTAATTGACATTTGGTGCTTGTACAATTATCCATAAAGAATTATGCCCTAATCGAGGACTTGAATATGTCTTTTGACGAAGGCTTCACCACAATTACCGGGGAAACTGGAGCGGGCAAGTCCATTCTTCTGGGCGCCCTTTCCTTGGTCTTGGGAAAACGGGCCGATTTATCCTCTTTAAAGGATAAAACGTCAAAATGCGCTATAGAAGCCGAATTTGCGATTGAACCTTATGGTTTGGAAGCGTTTTTTGAAAAGTACGATTTGGATTATGGATACCAATCTTTTTTACGACGTGAAATTTTACCTAGTGGAAAGTCGAGGGCCTTTATCAATGATACCCCGGTTACCTTGGACATCCTGTCATCATTGGGAGATCGATTGGTAGATATCCATTCCCAACACCAAACCCTTCAAATGACGGAGAATTCGTTTCAATTTAGGGTTCTGGATGCCTTGGCAGGGAATTCACCATTGCTGGAAGACTACAAAAAGGGGCTTCAGGAGTACACTTCAAAAGTGAAAGCACTTGAACGTTTGGTTTCAAGTAAGGGTCAAGCTGAAAAAGAATTGGATTATAACCGTTTTTTGTTGCAGGAATTGGAGAAGGCACTTTTGAAGAAAGGGATTTTAGGGGAATTGGAATCAGAATATACCGAACTGAACAATGTTGAAAGTTTAATGGAATACCTGTCCAATGCCCATCAATTGTTAAGCAACGAACAAGTAGGTGTCCTGACCGTAATAACACAATTGAAACAGCTTACCCAAAAGTTGGGAAGTTTTGGTAAGGTCTATGACGCATTGAACGAAAGGATGCAATCCATCTCCATTGAACTTGTGGATTTAGCGAGTGAGATTGAAGGAATATCAGAATCCATAGAGCCCAATCCCCAACGTTTGGAAGAGGTCAATGCCCAATTGCAAACCCTTTATGATTTGTTCAAAAAACATCAGGTCGGCTCCATTGAAGAATTGATTCAAATTCGGGAAGGCCTTTCTGAAAAAGTGGGTATTTCTTTAAGCATCGATACAACCATACAACAATTGCAGACTGAGGTGGCCACCAAGGAAAGGGAATTGTATTCCATCGGGAATGAGATAAGTCAAAAAAGAGATAAGATTGTGCCCCAACTTAGAAAAAGATTGACTTCGATTGTTTCCGATCTGGGTATGCAGGCAGCCTCTTTTAAAATTGAAATTAGTCAGACAACTGGTTTTAGGGGCAACGGTCTTGATGATTTGATATTTCAATTCTCTGCCAATAAAGGTTCAGATTTTGGGGAGTTGAAAAAAGTGGCTTCAGGCGGAGAGCTTTCTCGTATTATGTTGGCAATAAAGGCGATTTTGGCTTCCTACGAAAAACTGCCGACACTTATTTTTGACGAAATTGATACAGGGGTGTCCGGTGGGATTTCCAGTAAAATGGGGGCTATAATGAAGGAAATGGGTAGGACCATGCAACTATTCTCAATCACCCATTTACCTCAAGTGGCTTCAAAGGGAACGCATCAGTTTAAAGTGTACAAGGTGGAAACTGAAAATACCACCTCGACTAAAATGAAGCGTCTTACCAAAGAAGACCGGGTCAAGGAACTGGCCGAAATGTTAGGGGGAAAGACCTTTTCAGACTCGGCCATTTCACATGCCAAACAATTGTTACTGCAAAGTTGATTCGGTTCAAACGGTCATTCCGTTTATAATTTAACAACTATTGAAATCCATATCTTTGTTGCCATTAAAACCAATGAATAATGAGTTATAACTTATTAAGAGGAAAGAAAGGAATTATTTTTGGTGCCTTGGATGAGAATTCCATTGCATGGAAAACTGCCGAGCGCGTGCATGAGGAAGGTGGGGAATTTGTTTTGACCAATGCCCCAATTGCCATGAGAATGGGACAGATCAAGGTTTTGGCAGAAAAAACAGGTTCGGAAATTATTCCTGCCGATGCCACCAATGAGGAAGACCTACAAAACCTCATTTCTAAATCCATGGAAATTCTAGGAGGTAAATTGGACTTTGTGCTTCATTCCATTGGGATGTCCGTGAATGTTAGAAAGGGCAGGCATTATACTGATGAGAAATACGATTTCACCACCAAGGGCTGGGACGTTTCTGCGCTTTCCTTTCATAAAGTCATGCAGTCCCTGTACAAGGCCGATGCCATGAACGAATGGGGAAGTGTTGTGGCCTTGACCTATATGGCGGCACAACGTACGTTTCCGGATTACAATGATATGGCGGATAATAAGGCCTATTTGGAATCCGTTGCTAGGAGCTTTGGCTATTTCTTTGGAAAGGACAAGCGGGTACGTGTCAATACCATTTCGCAGTCACCAACACCTACGACTGCAGGACAAGGGGTCAAAGGTTTCGATGGTTTTATTTCCTATGCGGAAAAAATGTCGCCCTTGGGCAATGCAACGGCCGATGATTGTGCAAATTACACTGTAAGCTTATTTTCGGATTTGACCAAGAAAGTAACTATGCAGAACCTTTTTCACGATGGGGGCTTTTCAAATACTGGGGTCAGTCAAGAAGTCATCGATGTATTCAGTGAATAAAAAGTTGACATGATTTTACAGGGCCGCTCGTCTATGACAGGTGGCCTTTTGTTTATTTATATGGAGCAGTTGTCATTCTCTTTTGTGGTTCCCGTTTACAATCGTCCAGATGAAATTGAAGAACTTCTGGACAGTATGGCAAAATTAGATTTTGATAAGCCTTTTGAAATTGTGATTGTTGAGGATGGTTCCGAACGGGCTTCCGAAAGGATTGTACATAAGTTTTCGAGCGAACTCCATATATCTTATTACAAGAAGAAAAATACAGGGCCGGGGGATAGCCGTAACTATGGAATGAAAAACGCCAAGGGGAACTACTTCATCGTTCTCGATTCCGATTGCCTGCTTCCCAACCATTACCTAAAAGAAGTGGAAAGGCAATTGTTAAAGGATTTTGTCCACTGTTTTGGTGGTCCGGATGCTGCCCATGAGTCTTTTTCGGATATTCAGAAAGCAATTGATTTTGTAATGACCTCATTCCTTACAACGGGAGGTATTCGCGGTAATAAGAAAAGGGTTGACCGGTTCCAACCCAGAAGTTTTAATATGGGAATTTCAAGGGAAGCCTTCGAAAGAACGGGGGGGTTTGGAAATATTCATCCCGGGGAAGATCCTGATTTGACCTTTCGAATTTGGGAACAAGGGTATAAGACAAGGCTCTTTGACCAGGCATTTGTATACCATAAAAGAAGAATTGATTGGAAAAGATTTCATACACAAGTTAAAAAGTTTGGAATGGTTAGGCCCATACTGAACAAATGGCATCCGGGTACTTCAAAACTGACCTATTGGTTCCCAACCTTTTTTTGTCTTGGCATTGTGCTAAGTCTCGTGTCGTTTTTATTCGATGTTACCTGGCCTTTATTCATTTTTGGTACTTACACCGCCGTGATTTTTATTTCCGTACTATTCCTAAAAAAGAGCTTAAAAGTGGCTTTTTATAGCATTTGTGCTTTGTTCATTCAGTTTTTTGGTTACGGATATGGTTTTTTAAAGTCTACAATCTTGGTTAATTTTAGTAGCAGGGAACCTGAATCCATATTTCCAAAACTATTTTTTAATAGGGCATGAGCAGCATAAAACAGGTCTTTGAAAAAGCCAATAGCAGAAAAATGAAGGTCTTTCTATTGTTTCTTATCTGCTCTATCTTGGCTTGGGCCGTTAGTAAGCTATCTGAAGCATATGAGTCAAGGGCCAAATTTGACATAGTGTATAAGAACGTACCGGATAGTTTACTTTCTAAAAAAAATCCCAAGCGGACCATTTCCGCAAAAATTGAGACCAGCGGGTTTCAATTTTTGGGTTATGCCATAAGTCCGAAAACCATTCAACTGGATGTACAAAATGTGCTGGAACAAGATGGCGGTTATTTTCTGACGGCTAGTACTATCAAAAGTCAATTGGAAAATCAATTGCCCAATAGAATTTCCCTTGTTGAACTTGATGAGCCCATATATTGGACGGACTTGTACCTGGTGGATTCCAAAACAGTTCCGATAAATCCCAGAATTGAGCTGGAACTTGCCCAAAACCATTTGTTGGAAGGCAAACTAAAATTAGTTCCTGATTCCGTCCAGATTAAAGGCCCTAAAAAAGATATCGAGAAAATTAAGGGTGTTTTCACCCTTCCCCTTGTTCTTACTAACGTTTCGTCCAACTTCTCCGAGAGGGTCGGTTTACAATCTTTGGATTCTTTGGTCAATGTACTATTGAATATCGAGGAAGTGAATATTTCAGGAAAGGTCGTCCGGTTCTCCGAAAAGGAATTTGATGTGACCATAGATACCAGAAACGTTCCAGAGGGGTATCGACTTAGAATGTTTCCAGACCACGTTCAATTGGTGTGCAAAGCCGGAATTGATAGGCTAAAAGAACTTAAAACCTCCGATTTTGAAGTCTTTGTGGACTATAATTCCGTTAGTGAGGACAAATACCTTTTTGTTCAACTTTTGGAAGAGCCGGAAGGTGTTTTTCGGTCCGATTGTTGAAAGATCGCATTGAATTTGTTTTAGAAAAAATATGATAGTCGGATTAACTGGGGGCATAGGGAGCGGAAAGAGTACTGTGGCCCATTTTTTTAGGGAACTGCAAGTTCCCGTTTATGATTCTGATTTGGAGGCAAAGTTGTTGATGGTTGAATCAGAAGAGGTCAAGGGAGGACTCAAGGAACTATTCGGCGAAGAGGTTTATCAGGATGGAAAGTTAAACAAAACCTTTATTTCTGAAATTGTTTTTAGGGATAAGGATAAATTGGAACAACTGAACCAAATTGTACATCCGGCCGTTAGAACGCACTTTAAGCAATGGGCGGCACAGCAAAATTCCCCTTACGTAATTCAGGAGACCGCATTGATTTTTGAAAATGGAATCCAAAACGACTACGATTCCATTATTTTGGTAACAGCTCCAGAGTACATTAAAATACAGCGTGTTATGAAAAGAGACGGTGTTTTGGAATCACAAGTTCAAGCTCGGATGGACAATCAATTACCTGATAAGGACAAAGCAGCCCAAGCTGATTATTGTATTGAAAATGTAAACTTGGAAAAAACAAAAGAAACCGTTGAGCACATTCACAAACGGCTATTGTCCAGGACTTTGTTGTGATCATTATTTTAACATTTTTGTTAATGATAGGTTAAACGCCAAAGGCACTGAATGTTAAATTTCTAATTTTGAGAAAATGAACAAGAGACGTTTTGTTCTTCTGGTCATTTTGATGAGCCTCTCACTTGTTGGCATCATTTCCGTCCAAGTATATTGGATACAAAAATCGGTAGACGACAAGCAAGAGCAGTTTTCAAATACGGTCGAGGATGTATTGGATAAGGTAGCGGATAGGGTTGAAAGTAGGGAACGCAAGGACTACATGGATCGTTTGGCAAAATTGGTAGACAGCGTCGGACAACCTCAATCAGCACATTTACGGAATATTTTTTACATAGATCGGGATTTGAATTCTGATGAAATCAAGTTTTATTCCCATGGTATTTTGGAAGAAAGCTACGATATCTCATCCATGTTCTTTGACAATACTTTTGATGATTCAACTACGATAAAGAATTTTACCAGCAAGCGTACATCCGCCATTTACAAAGAAGATTTTGGTTTGGACGGTAAGCGCTACGCGTTGACGCCAATTAAAAGATTTGAAAAAATAGGAGGTCTTACGGCCATTGATAAAGCGGCATATGAAGATGTATTCATGGAACAGGCCAAATCAGTTCCTATTCATGAGCGTGTCTCCAGACAGGAGATTGAATTGTTGCTGAATAGGGAACTGGAAAATCGGGGCGTGGATATCAACTATGAGTATGGTATCTATAGTCGTGGTTTTCCTACCAAGGTAAAATCTAAAAAGTTTCGATTCGATAAAGGAACGATATATGAAACCCTTATTTTCAGGGATAGCGAGGGACAGACTAATTTTTCCTTACTGCTGAATTTTCCCGAAAAGAAAAAGTTTCTATTAAGTAGTATTATGACCATGGCAGTATTGTCCCTGCTGTTCACTTTGGTCATTGTAATAGCCTATTCAAGTGCCATTTATCAGCTCATCCAACAAAAACAGATTTCTGAAATAAAATCAGACTTCATTAATAACATGACACATGAGTTTAAAACTCCAATTGCGACCATAAACCTGGCCGTTGAGGCGATTAGAAATCCAAAGGCAATAGATGATAATGAGAAGGTGATGCGCTATTTGGGTATGATTCGGGATGAAAACAAGCGAATGCATGCACAAGTGGAGAATGTGCTTCGAATTTCGAAACTGGAAAAGAATCAGTTGGACATCAGTAAGGACCGTGTAGATGTCCATGACGTAATTATTGATGCAATGACCCATGTTGAACTTATAGTTCAAGATAGAGCGGGCTATATCCATACGCATCTTGATGCCGAACGATCGGAAGTTTTGGCCAATAACGTTCATTTTACCAACGTCATTGTAAACATGCTGGATAACGCCATCAAATATTCTCCTGAATCACCGAAAATTGATGTTTTGACAGAGGTGGCAAAAAATCATGTGGTAATTAAAATACAGGATCAAGGAGCAGGGATGAGCAAGACGGTCCAAAAAAGAATTTTTGAAAAATTTTACCGGGAGCATACCGGAAATATACATAATGTAAAAGGCCATGGATTGGGATTGGCTTATGTAAAGAAAATAGTAGATGATCACCAAGGTGAAATTTTTGTGGAAAGTGAAAAAGGAAAAGGCAG
>JBCDBE010000006.1:0-54576 GCA_039184365.1 Bacteroidota bacterium
CGGAAAGTGCAACAAGGGTATTGAACTGCGTTTCCAAATCTTCCCCTTCATCGTCATCAGAGGTGCATGAAAATATAATTGAGAGCATAAGAGCGCCAATGAGTACAACAAAACAATATGGCTTCATCTTAATTTAGATTTAAACTACTTATTAATCCCAAGTCATTTTCCAAATATTCATATTGGTACAATATGCCATTGCCAACCATTATGAGTTGATTCTCCATAGGTATGACATCATAGGTAAAAATGCCTTCAAAATGATTGAGGGGTTCAATATTTGGCGCGTTTGTCTTATCAAATACCCGAAGCCCAGATGGACCGTCACAAATGTAGAGCTGGTTATCTTTAACTCCGAGCCCATAAGGTTCATCCATTGGATAAATAACGGCAAGTTCCGGATTTTGTAAATCTGAAATATCGACTACATACAATCCACTCTGGACAGTACCGCAAAAATTACCCCCCCTTAAGGTCACATAGGCATAATTGCCGTCGACCACAACTGGGTCACAAGCCGTTCCATGTTCAAAATCAGCAATAAAAGTTGGGGTCGCAGGTTCTGAAATATCGTAGATGTACATTCCCTGGGTACCTCCCAAGAACAATAAATCCCCTTGGCTAAAAATGGTTTCAACAGTGCCATTAACGTAAACTTCTTCCAAGACTTTAGGAGCATCAAGGTCCGAAATATCAAAAACATTAATACTTGCCCATTCCACAGCATATAGATGATCTCCCACTATCCTAAAACGTGCTAGTGAACCCCCTTGTCCAGTTTCAGGACTACCAGCATCAGAATTGGCCAGCGCATCGTCCTCAAAAAACGAAAATCCATAGGTATTGTTGAATTCATCCGGCGTCATACGTACCGTTGTGGTTTCCCAACCGACAATGGCATGACGATTCGCATCCAGTTCGCTGTAGTCAAAAGCATCGGCCTGGGGCCACTCCACGTCAAAACCTACGGTACACCAAAACTCTTGATATATGGCATTTTCCATTCGCTTTATATCACCGATGTTATTGATATCCGAAATATCCATTATCACTAAATCACCATAACTATCGGCATAAAGTCGATCGTTCTTAATTGAGATGTCATTGTTACCTTCCAGTTTGATAAATTTTATCGGCTGGGGGGAGGCGGGATTGGTGTTATCGAGCACATGGAGTCCTCGGTGTAGGTCATTCACGAAAATGTAGTCCTTGTAGGCATAAATCTTACCGGATTCCACAATATCCACTGGATCGGTCACTTCCACTGCCTCTTCCTTAAAGGAAATCAGATCGGCGGTCAAGGGGGTAGCAATAACATATTCATTGACTCCTTTGGGTAAATCATCGGAATCATCACAAGCAACAATGGCAAGTACAAAAAGTGAACTAATGATTAGGGCGTTCTTTTTCATTCTCTAGATTTTTTGTTGAATATTTATGGTTAAATAACACATAAAGGATGAAAAACCTTAAACAAAGTTGCGTTTTAAATTTGAAAAACTTGAAAAGATGATGGATTAAGTCATACATTTAATTCATTCATTTACAATCTCCTTCATTTGAGAATCATTTTTTTAATATCCGTTTTTTTAGGTTTCCAGAACGTTGTATCCCAAAAGCCTTTCAATCCCTATTCCCAAAAGATTTCGGGGAGCGAACTTCAAATAGAAATGGTTTCCATAAAAGGTGGGCGTTTTACTATGGGAAGTGCAGAAAACGAGTTGGGTCGGTCATCGGATGAGGGGCCCCAACACCAAGTCCGTATAGATTCCTTTTGGATGGCCCAATTTGAAATTACCTGGGATATTTACAATCTATTTGTGGAAAGACAGATCGATCATCTACAGGACAAGCAAGAAATGGGTGGCGAGGTATCCATCAATGTTGATGCGGTTGCTGGAGCCACCATTCCTTATGTAGACATGACCAACGGCATGGGAGTTGAGGGATTTCCTGCCGTAAACATGACGCAGTATGCGGCCTCAAAATTCTGTGAATGGCTTTCTGCAATGACCGGTAACTTCTACAGACTGCCTACCGAAGCTGAATGGGAATACGCCTGCAAAGCAGGCACACAAACGGCTTATTCTTTCGGCAATGATACTTCTCAAATTGATGATTTTGCCTGGTCCATCGAAAACAGCAATGGTACTTCCCATAAGGTAGGACTCAAAAAACCAAACCCCTTTGGTCTATACGATATGCATGGGAATGTTACCGAATGGACGCTGGATGAATACGCACCAGACACCTACGTTAAACGAAAAAAAGTGGACAACCCATTTGAAAAACCTACAAAAACCTACCCAAAAACAGTAAGAGGCGGTTCTTGGTCAAGTTCTATGGAAAAGCTAAGAAGTGCGTCCAGAATGGCATCAACCAAAACTTGGAAAGCGCGCGATCCCCAAATACCAAAAAGCAAATGGTGGCATACGGATGCTCCGTTCATAGGGTTTAGAATTGTGCGTCCCTACCATACCCCAAGTGAGAACGAGCAAAAACTATATTGGAAAGAAAAACACACAAAATCATAAAGACATGAAACCGAGGCGTAAAAAAAGTACAGCAAATAGATTGACCAGAAGAACATTTGTCAAAACCACTGGATTCGCAACAGGAGCGGTTATTGCCAATAGTGCATCAATGAGCGCCATGAATTATGTCCAAGGGAACCAGAAGCTCAAGCTTGCCCTCGTAGGGTGTGGAGGACGTGGTACCGGTGCGGCCGTTCAGGCCCTTACCGCGGATCCAGATGTTGAATTGGTAGCCATGGCAGATGCTTTCCAAGATCGTTTGGAGAGCAGTCTTTCAGCAATTATCGAACATTTTGATGGCAATCGCAAAATAACGGTGACGGAAAAAAATCGTTTTGTAGGCTTTGATGCCTATATCAAAGCCATAGATTTGGCCGATGTGGTCCTCCTAGCCACCCCTCCCGGTTTTAGGCCGCTCCATTTTGAATATGCCGTTGCACAGGACAAACATATTTTTATGGAGAAACCCGTGGCCACGGATTCCGTTGGGGTACGCAGGGTTTTGGAAGCTGCAAAATTGGCAAAACAAAAAAGATTGAATGTCGTAGTAGGTCTTCAGCGTCATTACGAAAAAAAGTACAATGCGCTCTTCGATGAAGTTCAAAAAGGCACCATTGGAAAAATCCTTTCGGGACAGGTCTATTGGAACAGTGCCGGTGTTTGGGTAAGGGAAAGGCAGGCAGGGCAAAGTGAATTGGAATACCAAATGCGCAATTGGTATTACTTCAATTGGTTGTGCGGTGACCACATTTTGGAGCAGCATATCCATAATATTGATGTGGCCAACTGGTTTGTTGGGGAATACCCAAAATCCGCTCAGGGCATGGGGGGACGACAAACCCGCACGGGACCTGATCACGGTGAAATCTACGACCATCATTTTGTGGAGTTTACGTACCCTAGTGGCGCGGTAATTTCCAGTCAATGTAGACATCAAAAAGGATGCTTCAATAGGGTTGACGAGGCTTTTCAGGGGACCAAAGGTTCCATCGTAACACAAAAGGGACTGATTACCGATTTAGAGGGATCTACCCTTTTGAATGCCAATAAAGAAAAAGATCCCAATCCGTACCAAGTGGAACACGATCGGCTTTTTGCCTCCATTAGGAATAAAGACGTTATTTCTGATGCTGAAAATGCAGCTAAATCAACCTTAACGGCCATCATGGGCCGCATGGCAACCTATTCAGGTCAGACCATTACTTGGGAACAGGCGTTGAACGCTACCCAAAACTTAGTACCTGATGATCTAAGTTGGAATAGCCAAGCTCCTGTCTTGCCGGACAAAAATGGGAACTATGCCATCCCGATGCCGGGAATTACAAAGTTCACATAAAAACAATCCAAAATTCATTGCCGAAAATCCAGGGAAGAACTTTAGCGCACAAGACGACCGTATAGGTATCGTGCCCAATCTTTACGAGGATCTAAATCCCTCAGTAAAAAGAATTGCAATTGCCCTTTACAAGGTATATGGCATATTTGCAAATGTTTAAAAATTCGTCAGGTAATGACCCTATGGACCAGTTCAACTGTATGACCGACCAAGTACGTGCTCCTTTTGATGACAATGGGTGAGGGGCTGGTCCGTTCCATTGAAGGACAACAAGCGTCATAGAAACTCAAAAGGCGTAATCATTTTTAGCTAAATAAAAGATAAAAAACCTCATTTTTGGCTGCCAAATTGTCACACTTCTAGGTTAAATAGTATCTTAGCACCCTTGTAGTGCGAATGGATGAGCAGTCATTTAACAGAAAAAATAATCGAAGAGGAAAAACAAGGTAGTATCCTCACCTTGGACAGCAAAACCGACAATTCTAGAAAGCTATACATCGAAAGCTATGGCTGTCAGATGAATTTTGCGGACAGTGAGGTGGTAGCCTCCATTCTGGCCAAGGAAGGGTTCAGCACGACCAATGAATTGATTGATGCCGATTTGGTCTTGGTCAATACCTGTTCCATCCGGGATAAAGCCGAACAGACGGTTCGCAAACGCTTGGAAAAGTTCAATGCCGTAAAAAAGGTTAATCCCGGGATGAAGGTTGGGGTCTTGGGATGCATGGCAGAACGCTTAAAAAGCAAGTTCCTTGAAGAGGAGAAAATTGTGGATATGGTCGTGGGGCCAGATGCCTACAAGGACCTGCCCAATCTCATTCAAGAAATCGATGAGGGAAGGGAAGCCGTCAATGTGCTATTGTCCAAGGATGAAACCTATGGGGATATCGCCCCGGTTCGTTTGAACTCCAATGGCGTGACCGCTTTTGTCTCCATAACCCGGGGCTGTGACAATATGTGTACGTTCTGTGTGGTCCCCTACACTAGGGGTCGGGAGCGAAGCCGTAATCCGCAGTCCATCTTGGAGGAAATTGAACATCTATGGCAAAGGGGATTTAAAGAAATTACCCTGTTGGGACAAAATGTGGATAGTTATCTCTGGTATGGCGGGGGATTGAAAAAAGACTTCTACCGGGCCTCGGAAATGCAGAAAGCTACTGCAGTCAATTTTGCGGACTTATTGGAAATGGTCGCTTTGGCGCAACCTAAAATGCGCATTCGGTTTTCAACTTCCAATCCCCAGGATATGACCTTGGACGTTATTGGGACCATGGGCAAGTACCCTAATATTTGTAAATACATCCATTTACCCGTCCAAAGTGGTAGTGACCGTATTTTAAAGGTGATGAACCGATTGCATACACGACAGGAATATTTTGATCTTATTGACGATATCAAAAGAATACTACCGGACTGCGCCATAAGTCAGGATATGATTGCAGGTTTTCCCACGGAGACGGAAAAGGACCATCAAGATACCCTGTCCCTAATGGAATATGTAAAGTATGATTTTGGTTTCATGTTTGCCTATTCTGAGCGTCCCGGTACTCGAGCCGCACATAAGTTGGATGATGATGTGCCCGAAGAAACCAAAAAAAGACGATTACGGGAAATCATTGATTTACAACAAAAGCACGGGCTTTATAGGACCCAACAACATTTGGGCAAAATTGAGGAAGTTTTGATAGAAGGCACTTCCAAAAAATCAGATGCGCATTGGAAGGGAAGAAATTCCCAGAATACCATGGTCGTATTCCCCAAGGAACACTACAAGGTAGGTGAGTTTGTAAACGTAAAGATCAATGATTGCACTTCGGCCACTTTGTTGGGGGAAGCCGTGGGATTGAGTGATAACAATTAAGGTACGAAACGATAACCTCAAGAGTCGAACATAGCTTATTTATGTTCCCTGACTTTTGAACAAAAATATGGAAAGCACACAAGCCATAAAACAGCGATTTGAACTCATTGGCAATGATCCTAAATTCAATCGTGCCTTGGAAAAGGCAACACAAGTAGCTCCTACCGATATTTCAGTGCTGGTAACTGGGGAAAGTGGTGTTGGCAAGGAATCCATTCCGAAGATCATCCATTCCCTTTCCCATAGAAAGCATGCAAAATACATTGCTGTTAACTGTGGAGCCATTCCTGAGGGTACTATTGACAGTGAACTTTTTGGTCATGAAAAAGGAGCATTTACGGGAGCGACCCAAACCCGCAGCGGCTATTTTGAGGTGGCCGATGGGGGAACCATTTTTTTGGACGAGGTCGGGGAACTACCCCTTACCACACAGGTGCGACTGCTAAGGGTTCTGGAGAACGGTGAGTTCCTCAAAGTAGGGTCTTCCCAGGTGCAAAAGACAGATGTTCGTATAGTGGCCGCAACCAACATCAATATGTTTGAGGCCATAGAGAAGGAAAAGTTTCGTGAAGACCTGTATTATCGCTTAAGTACGGTCGAAATCAATATCCCACCGCTTCGCGAAAGACAAGGGGACATTCATTTGTTGTTTAGAAAGTTTGCTTCTGATTTTGGCCAAAAGTATAAAATGCCAACGGTGCGCTTGACCGAAGATGCGGTTCATCTGCTATTGAAACATCGCTGGCCCGGAAATATCAGGCAACTTAGAAATATAGCAGAACAAATTTCTGTTTTGGAGGGCAATCGGGAAATCTCCGCATCCACCTTACGTACATACTTGCCCAACCTAGCTAACACCCATCTTCCAGCCGTGGTCAATTCCAACGGAAAGAAAAGTGATTTTAGCAACGAACGTGAAATTCTCTATAAGGTATTGTTTGATATGAAGAGTGATCTCAATGACCTAAAAAAGCTGACTTTGGAACTTCTTAAGGGAGACAATTCTGAAAAGGTACAGGAAGAGAATGAAACGCTTATTCGTAAGATTTATGGGGATAATAAAGAAAGTGTACCCGCGGAACAAGCCGTTGCCGAGGTACTGTCCCTACCCGAACCTGCTGTTCAAAATGTAACCGTATCTTCCCCACAACCTACCGAAGACCGATATCACTTTGCCGAGGAAATCGAGGAAGAGGAAACGCTTTCCCTTCAGGAAAAAGAAATCGAGCTCATCAAAAAATCTTTGGAGCGCAATCGTGGAAGACGAAAGGCCGCAGCAGCAGAACTGGGGATCTCCGAACGGACGTTGTATCGTAAGATTAAGCAATATGACCTGTGATGTTAGATATTAGATGTTAGATATTAGATGTTAGATGTTAGATGTTAGATGTTAGATGTTAGATGTTAGATGTTAGAAAGATGAAAAGAATAGATTTACTTTTTGCAATTTGTTTTTTAGGATTTTCACAGAGTTGCGGCATCTACAATTTTTCGGGGGCCAGTACAGGGACAGCGACGTCTTTTCAAGTCAACTTTTTTCAGAATTATGCCGACCAAAGTCCAGGTTCCACTATAGAGCCTCAATTGGATAGGGACTTTACCAATACACTACAGGATTTGATTGCCAACCTTACCAGCCTGTCCCTTACCAGCAATGGGGGCGATTTGGTCTATGAAGGCGAGATTGTGGAATATCGGGTTTCTCCAATGAGTGCTTCTGCCAATCAGACAGCGGCACAAAACCGACTGACAATGAGTGTAAACGTTCGCTTTTACAATACCACAAAAGAAGACTCAGACTTTGAAAGGCGGTTTTCATTTTTCTTTGATTTTCCCGGTACTTCCCTATTGGAAAATGTTAAAAGTGAGGCGCATGAAGTTATATTTGAACGAATAACCCAAGATATTTTCAATGCCTCACTGGCCGATTGGTAGCTATGAACGTTTCTGATTTTAAACAACTGCTCCAAAATCCAAATACGATCCTTTCCCCAAGTGAAACCAGGGAACTGGAGACCATCCTGGAGGAATACCCGTATTTTCAAGCGGCCAGGGCATTGCACCTAAAAGGATTAAAAAATCTGGAGTCCTATAAATACAATGCAGCCCTCAAAGTTGCAGCGGCCCACACCACGGACCGCGAAATTCTTTTTGATTATATTACCTCAAAGGAATTTGACCAGAACCACATTGCCAATTCCTTATTGGGCAGGGCAACCCAACTTTCCGAGAAAGAAACCCTCTCCGAAGAAATTGAACCCAATCCCAATACTGAAATTATTTTGGGCCAATCCGATGAGGAACCGCTACCCCAAAACATTCACCATGCTGAAAAAATTCTAGATCCTGCATTGTTTGATCAAAAGGAAGTCCCCACGGATACCCCATCTGAAAATGCCCTGGAACTGGGAAAGCCCATAGCGTTCACCAAAAATGAAAAACACTCCTTTTCCGAATGGTTACAACTTACCCAAAAACGTCCCCTACAACGAAGTGCTGAACCTGGGGAAAAACCTATGGCCAAAAAGAAAAAATTTGAACTGCTGGACAAATTCATTGAAAGTAATCCCAAAATCGTTCCAAAGCAGGAAACGGAACTAAAAGTAGACATCACCGATTCCATCAAAATTGATAATACTGAATTGATGACAGAGACTTTGGCGAAGGTTTATTTGGAACAGAAAAAATATAAAAAAGCCATACGAGCCTATAAAATATTGAGTTTGAAATATCCAGAAAAAAGTGGTTTCTTTGCCGACCGAATTACAGCAGTGAAAAGACTGCAAAAAGAAAAGGACTAAAATGAGTACGTTTTCAATTTTTTTAGTGTTGATTATCCTTGTTTGCCTATTATTGGTTTTGGTCATTATGGTACAAAATCCAAAAGGTGGCGGACTTTCCTCTTCCTTTGGGGGTGGAGGGACCCAAATAGCAGGTGGAGTAAAGAAAACTGGGGATTTTCTGGATAGAAGTACGTGGACCCTCGCAGGACTTTTAATTGTTCTGATTTTGCTCTCCAACGTTGCGCTAAAGGGAAATTACAGTACTCCAGACTCAAAGCTCTTACAAGGTGATGATATAGAAACAACCATTCCTGAAACAGTACCGGAGCAAATTCCTGAACAAGTACCTGCTTCCGACAATTCCTTGGATACGATTCAATAAAAACGAACACGATTTTGATATAAATGCCAGCTTGAATGACAAGCTGGCATTTTTGTTTTAGCAGTTTGTCAGTTTTATGAGCATGGCACAATTTCTGACCAATAGAATGCAGAATTGTTAAAATAAAACCTAAAAATTTATACAAATGGCTAAAGTAAACATTAAACCATTAGCAGACAGGGTCTTAATTGAGCCTATGGCGGCTGAAACCAAAACGGCTTCGGGTATCATTATCCCAGACACTGCCAAAGAGAAACCCCAAAAGGGTAAAGTAGTGGCTGTTGGACCAGGCACCAAAGATGAAGATATGGCAGTCAGTGTGGGAGATTCTGTGCTTTATGGAAAATATGCAGGGACCGATCTTAAATTGGACGGCGTAGATTACCTAATTATGAGACAGAGCGATATTCTCGCAATTGTATAACCGGGAAAATTCAAATAAACAAATAACAACATCCAAAACTCTACTTCAAAGTACCCTTTCATAGGATGAGGAATTTGAGTTTTGAAAATTTAATTTTTTTAAAAATTTTAAAAAATGGCAAAAGACATTACGTTTGATATAGATGCGAGAGATGGCCTTAAAAAAGGGGTCGACGCATTAGCGAATGCAGTAAAGGTAACCCTTGGCCCAAAGGGAAGAAATGTAATTATAAGTAAATCGTTTGGCGCACCACAAGTGACCAAAGACGGGGTGACCGTGGCAAAAGAAATCGAGTTGGAAAATGCCCTTGAAAATATGGGTGCCCAGATGGTGAAAGAAGTGGCCTCCAAAACCAATGATTTGGCCGGTGACGGTACTACTACCGCCACTGTTTTGGCCCAGTCCATTGTAAAAGAGGGGTTGAAAAACGTGGCTGCTGGCGCTAATCCCATGGATTTGAAAAGAGGTATCGACAAGGCCGTAGACGGTATTGTATCCAATCTATCAAAGCAGTCCAAAAAAGTGGGCGACTCTTCGGAAAAAATCAAGCAGGTTGCAGCCATTTCTGCCAACAACGACGAAGCTATTGGAGACTTGATTGCCCAGGCTTTTGACAAGGTAGGTAAAGAAGGTGTCATTACTGTAGAAGAAGCAAAGGGAACGGATACCTATGTCGACGTTGTTGAAGGGATGCAATTTGACCGAGGTTATCTTTCCCCATATTTCGTGACCGATTCCGAGAAGATGATCGCTGATTTGGAAAATCCATACATCTTGTTGTTTGACAAGAAGATTTCTTCGATGAAGGATTTACTCCCTGTTTTGGAACCCGTAGCACAATCAGGAAAGCCCCTTTTGATTATCGCTGAAGATGTTGATGGTGAAGCCTTGGCAACCTTAGTAGTTAATAAATTGCGCGGTTCACTGAAAATAGCAGCCGTTAAAGCTCCTGGATTTGGCGACCGAAGAAAAGCCATGTTGGAAGATATCGCTATCCTGACTAACGGTACCGTAATTTCTGAAGAAAGAGGTTTCTCTTTGGAAAATGCCACCGTAGATATGTTGGGTACTACAGAGCGTGTGACCATTGACAAAGACAATACTACCATTGTGAACGGTTCAGGTTCCGCCAAGAATATCAAAACCCGTGTCAACCAAATCAAATCGCAAATCGAAACCACAACTTCGGATTATGATAAAGAGAAGTTGCAGGAGCGATTGGCCAAATTGGCAGGGGGTGTAGCTGTTCTTTATGTAGGTGCTGCCTCTGAGGTTGAAATGAAGGAAAAGAAAGATCGTGTAGATGATGCTTTGCACGCAACCCGTGCTGCCGTAGAAGAAGGTATTGTTGCCGGTGGTGGTGTAGCACTGGTCCGTACGAAATCCATTTTGAAAAAGGTAGAAACTGAAAATGCAGATGAGGAAACAGGACTTCAAATCGTTGCTAGGGCCATTGAATCTCCATTGCGAACCATTGTTGAAAATGCGGGTGGTGAAGGTTCTGTAGTCGTCGCCAAAGTAATGGAGGGCAAAGCCGATTTTGGATATGATGCCAAAGCGGATAAGTATGTGGAAATGATGAAAGCTGGTATCATCGATCCTACCAAAGTTACCCGTGTGGCCTTGGAAAATGCCGCTTCAGTTGCCGGTATGATACTTACTACGGAATGCGCCTTGACCGACATTAAGGAAGATACCCCTGCGATGCCTCCGATGGGTGGCGGAGGAGGAATGCCTGGCATGATGTAGATCAGTAGCATCAACAAGCAAGTTTTAGCTTGTTTGTCGATATACCATAAATTTAAGAAGCGCCCTGATTATTTTTCAGGGCGTTTTTTATTTATCTCTACATCAGCATGATCCCTGCCATAATGAGCATTATGGCATTCTCAATAAACGTTGCCTCGGTCATGGGCAATTTCAAAGCCGTTCCCAAACAGGCACAACGGATGGATTTTTTATCCCATAGTGTTTTGGTCACTCCCACCGTGGTAATGCCTAAAATGATTACCGTTATAACAAGGGCAGTTTGTATCTGAAATCGCATTAAGAATAACAACCCCAATGCCAATTCCAAAAACGGATATACCCAACCATAAGCAGGAATCGCTTTGGCCAAGGGATCATACATTCGAAAACTTTCTGGAAATCCCGCTAAATCCAAAAACTTAAAGAAACTGAACACCACATAGAACAACCCCATAAAGTCGAGCATGGCTTCTTGGGTATTCCAGTTCTGATAATTTAGCAGAAAGGCCGCCCCAAATAAATAGGCAAAAATCAAGAACAAAGGTTGAAGTTGGCTGAATTTGCCCTTCTCCTCGGGAATATCCAAAGGAGTCACACGATCTCCTTTTTCCCGAATATCATATTTTTCAGGAAGGGCTGCTTTTAAATTTGAAAGTGACACCTGATGCCGCATATCAACCTCGATTTCACCCCGGTCCAGATGGACTTTAACGCTTTCAATCCCACTAACTTTTGAAAGTTTTTCGGTGACGGAAGCCACGCAGCCACCACAGGTCATTCCTGACACGGCATAGGTTTGCTTCATCAGTCATGTTTTTCACTATCGTTGGTATCATCCTCTCGATACTTGCAACAAGGATGTACGGAATCATAGGCTTCTTGTGTTGCCTTTAATTCTTCGGTATCATGCCCAACCCTCACCAAAGCGGTTTTAATTTCCATGGAATTGGCCTTGCGCCCATCAACAATCAAAGACAGTTGATGGGTAGGAATATCCCATGAGGCAAACTTTACCCCAGGAACCCCCAGCGCTGCTTTTTCAATCCGCATTTTACACATATCACATTTTCCATCGACCTCAAAAACCATTTTTTTGTTCTTCTCCTGGGCAATGGAAAAAGATGATATAAGAAGGCAAATCGCTGCTATTATATTCGTTTTCATGTTTCTACTTTTCATTGTTAAATTAAGATTTAAATCGAAATCCTGCATACACCATCCTTCCCAAAATAGGAGCATATACAATAGTCGTGTCAAAATTTGGGCCAAAAGGATCTCCAGCACCCAGAATGGGATTGGGTTGGGTTACGGCGGTTAGGTTTTCTCCCCCTAGGTACACCTCAAACTTTTTAGAAAAGACCTTGGTTACCTGGGCATTCATTAAACTATAGCCATCTACAAAATCCCCTAATTGCAATGGCACAGGATTTGAACTAGTGCTTGGCAGTCGCTGCTCACCCAAGGTGTGAAGCGTATAATCAAAACGCCATTGGCTTCCATTTCCATTAACTTCAGTTTTATAGCCTAAATTGACAAAAAAACGGTTTCTCGCAACCAAGGGGTTTTGTAACAGTCCTGTTTGATATTGGGTTTTCACATCATAAAATTTATAGGCAGTACGCAAATCCAAATTGGGGAGTATCTCATAGTTCACTTCTATTTGAAGGCTGTTGGCATAACTTTCGCCGTCCAGATTGGTGAAAGTGATTTCCTTGGGGTTTTCCCAATCCACAACCACTTGGTTTTCAAAATCGGTGCGGTAAAAATCGATGGAGATATTCCCTGAACGTTCAAACAAATTAAACCCTTGGATAAAACTCAAGCCAAAGTTGGTTGCCTTCTCAGGTTCAAAGCCATAGATAGGACCACCATTGCCCAAAAGCTGAATGGCTCGTGAGGAACCGAACATTTGTTGGTTCTCGGCAAAAATATTGGCCGCCCTTCTTCCAATCCCAAATGAACCGCGTAGGCTTCCTTTTTCCCATGGTGTGTATCGCAGGTGGAGCCGGGGAGTGAAAAAATTACCCAATCGGTTATGGGTATCAAATCGAAGCCCTGCAGTTAAACTGACCTTTTCCAAATCATCATAACTGTATTCAAAGAAAGCTCCAGCAGAGCTATCCGTACGTTCAAAATTGATATTGTTGACCTGTTCTACGTACCCATCATAGGCCAAGGTAAGTCCAGTTTTGAACTTGTGCTGCGTACTGCCAATGATGGAATTGAACATGAGGTTGGAATAGATGCTCTCATGGTCAATGTCGTACACATTGAACCCATAATAAGATTCCTGTTGATGGTTACTGTAGGAAGCCTGAAAACCAAAACTCTGAAAGGGCAATTCCGGAAACACATAACCCAATTTGAGCGAGGTATCAAAACGCTGGGTATCAATTTCACCCCCCCAGGCATTGGCCGTAAACCTATCGGTATCAGGGTCAAAGTTCGTCTCACCTACTTGCTTTTCATCATTCAAAAATCGAAAGTTGAAAAAACTGACCCAACCTTTTTCCGGATTTTGATATTGCCAACGGTTCCGGATATTGATTTGATTGGCCAAAGGAATGTCCAAAAACCCATCATCATTATTGTCCACCTCAAACGGACGTTCATTGCCGTGTAGGTACAATCCGGTACTCCATTTCTCGGATAATTTGTAATTCAAATGCGTATTCAATTCCAGCCTACCATTTAGATTGGCGTACCCATTAACAAATAGGGGGGTATCCGTCAAAGGCTTGACCAATTCCGTATTGATCTGCCCCGAAATACTTTCAAAACCGTTCACTACACTACCTGCACCCTTGGTAATCTGAATACTTTCTACCCAAGTACCTGGCGTAAAAGTAAGTCCATAGGTCTGTGATGCGCCACGAACCATGGGAATGTTCTCTTGGGTAATCAGCAAGTACGGACTGGTCAAGCCCAGCATTTGAATCTGTTTTGTACCGGTCAACGCATCATTGAAGTTTACATCAATGGCTGGGTTGGTTTCAAAACTTTCGGAAAGGTTGCAACAAGCTGCCTTTAACAACTCAGCACTGTTCACAGTGACCACATTCTGTGCCGAAAAAAACGTCTTTTGAACAGCTTCCCGTTCTTTTTGAACCACAACTTCATCCAATTGATTGGAAGGCCTAAGCCAATGATGTACCATTTGAGGTTCATTTATGGTTAGCGTATCGGTCTGAAAACCAACATAGCTGATAACCAATTTACTGTATTGTCCGTCAAAGGGAATGGAGAACAGGCCCTCGTCATTGGTAATTGTGCCAATAGGCGAATTTAACCAATACACATTGGCACCACTTAGACCTATGTGCTTTCCCTCATTATTGGCCTCCATAACCATACCTTCTATCTTTTGTTGGGCTATGGACGGTGAAACACTTATTAGTATGGCAATAAGCAAACCGAAATATGTTTTCATTGAATATGAGATTTGATTTAAGATAAAATCTTGGCAATCTTCCGCAATTCGGTAGATACCGCTAAGGGATTCCCGCAGATGCGGGAATAAATCAAATCAAAAAAACTTCGTGCAAAACAATTAAATCTTGCACCAATAAGGGAGGTGGGTAAATGGTTTCAGGAACATCCTCCCCTAGGGGCAGGACTAACAATTCCAGATAGGATTGCAAGAAAGCAATCAAAAACTTTTGGGTATTTACGTTAACTTCATCCCAAGATAGCTTTAGATCATCCTGACCTTCAACCGTAAAGGATTCATCATCGCAGCAGTGTTTCCCATTCATTTCCGTCATGGCATCTTCCATACCACAGCTATCGGCATCGTGAAAAAAGGCCACATCCATAACGCGACCCATACAGAGGTGTTTATCTACGGTCCATGAAACAGTAGAAAGCAACACTAAAAGTGACAAAAGCGTAGAAATGAGAGAACAGATTTTCCCCATAAGGCAAAAATACTTTTTATAATGTTGATTATCGGCCTTTTAACAAATCGTTTTAAAAATCAACCCTTAATAATTCATATTTTTAGGTAAATGCTAACCAAAATGAAAGTAAAATCGTTCATTGGAATCTTTTTTTTGACCCTCCAAATAATTGCCCAATCAGAAAATCCAACAATTGAAAAATTGGTTAAGGACTATAAAGGCTATTTTAAAACTGATAGAAAAAGTGTGCATCTTCATTTAAATAAAACAGTTTTTCTAACAGGTGAAAATATTTGGTTTAGCGCCTACATTTTTAATCATTCTCAGAATTTACCCAGTCGTGAAAAAGAGTACATCTATATTGACTTGATTGATTCTGAAGGTAAGGTCTTAGTCCAAAAAACAATTCTTTTTGGTAATGGCAAAGGCAACGGAGAGTTGTTTTTAGCCAACTCAATACGCTCTGGATTATACTTTTTACAGGCCTACACTGCTTCCATGCAAAACTTTGAGGAAGATGACTCCACAAAATATCCAGTTCTCATCAATAACTATTCGACCAATGATTTTACGAACTATGACTATAAAAAAGAAACCGGTCGGCCCATAGTTCAAATTGCACCGGAAGGAGGAAATCTCTTGGCTGGCGTTTTTACCAAATGCACGGTTAGAAGTATTAATAGCTTGGGAACAGCCCTTGTTCCAGATTCTGCTATTGTCCTCGAAAATCACGTCAAGCATATAACTAAAATTAAACTTGATAGCAATGGATTCAGCACGTTTTCAATCATTCCTGATTTGGGAAAAAAGTATGATTTACAACTTTTTAAAGATGGAAGAATTATCTCCAAACCATTACCCACAGTTCAAGAGTCAGGTGTAACATTTTCGGTAGCAAGAAATCCATATAAAAATGAACTTGCCGTTCAAGTTTATGATACGCGAACTCTTAAGGAAGGAGAATCAAATGGACTATATTTTATTATTCATAAAGACCAAAATATTGTGGATGTCCCAATCGGGAAATTTGCCACAAAAGAAAAGTTTGAATTTAAAATTAGCTATGATTTATTATTAGAAGGTATCAATGAATTTACTGTTGTTGACAGTTATGGAAAGATACATGCCAGCAGATTGTTTTTTCATCGTTCTGAATTAAGTCCTAAAAAATTTGCAATTGACAATCGGGACCGAAAAAGTGATTCCATAGAACTATCCGTTAAACTATTAAACAATTCTATTGGTGCAAATCAAAATTTGAGCGTTTCCATATTACCGGGTGAGACAAGATCTCAACGATTTAGAAAAAAGGCACTTTTTGCGCTCCAATTAGAACCTTACTTTCCTAGTCCCGAATGGCGCTATTTGTGGTGTAAGGAAATAGACTCTTTTAAAGATTTAGACTTTATGGACCAAATAACCCTTTTGGCGAAATCAAAGTATGACTGGAAAACTATTTTAAACAAAAATCTTTCAATCCCCGAATCCAATTATTATGCAGGTGCCATTGAGGGTGTTGTAGAACCCAGAAATATATCCACCAAACCCAAAGTGGTGTTATTGTATTCAAAAACAAATGAACTTCTAATGAATGCTGATGTGGTTGATGGAAAATTCAGTTTTCGTGAACTGGTTTTAGAAAAGGGAAGTATATTAAATCTTTCACTCATCGGAACTGATGGCAAACCTCATAAAGCCAATTTTAGCTATGTTATAAAGCCCGTAATTGAAAATTTTAGACACAGGTTTAGCACTGCTGACATCCACAAATCAGAAGAGTTTAATGAAGAGCTGTCCCAAATCTATAGAATAAGTTCAGAAACACAACAGCTTGATGAAGTTACTGTTACCGCAGAAAAACTAAAATACCAACGATTTTTTCCGAGTTATTTTGGAATAAAGGTTGATAGTACCATAGGTATGAACACCTTAAAAGACTTTGTTAGAAAACTGGGCTTCTATCCTATCTTGGTGAATCCAAAAGGTCGAGACAGAAGGGCTGGCACCCTGCAAATGGCCACAAGAAGTATCAGATGTGGTACTATATTTCCAGCTATCATATTTAATGGTGTATATGATGAATATTTTAGCCCTTACGAAGATATTCGAATGGAATATATCGATGAAGTCTATTGGGATAGACCAGGGATTGGGGCTTGTAAAGCCCTATTAGTGGTTTTTACTAATGAAAAATATCTAATTAGGCCCAAACCAGATAGTCAAATTACCAGTAAAGAAATAATTATTGCCCGGGGATTTGACAACCCACAACCCTTTAAACGTCCTCAGTATTTTGAGACCGACAACACCAGTTTTAAGCACTTTGGAGTTTTGGGGTGGGAATCTTCACTCCCAGGTTTTAATGACGACATGCTTAAGTTCAAGATTCCCGTGGAAAATGAAGAAAAAATAATGGTCGTCATTGAAGGATATTCTGATTCAGGAAAAATAATTTCTGAAAATCATTTAATTGCATTGAATAAACCTTGATAAAAGAATATCGCATTATAATTTTTTAAATGTTCAACAACTTTTACCCTTTTATTACTCAGCTCCAACAGGGTTAACCCGGTTTTAAGAACCCCAAAAAGTATGTCAAATACCAACATTGAATGATTCCATCCATTGCTGAAGGCCATTGGGAGTTTGTAGAAGAGGATCTCCTTTTATTTTTTTGGTCATTTCCTGTGGTTTCCAATAACCACATATGGTCCGTTTCAAGGGCTTTACCACTACTCTATATTTACCCAAGTTCGGTCAAGGGTGGTTGGGAAGTAAAATATCACAAAAACTCAGTTTGGGCCATTCCTTGGCGTATTCAATGAATCCTGACCCTTTCCTGAAAACCAATACATGCCCTTATTGGCATTACGTCCCAAGGGGTTCAAATGCTTAAGAATCGTTTCGGGAATCTTTGAGGTGTCCTTGTTTTTAATAATGATTGCAAATGCTTCTTTCCCTAAAAGGCGCGCTTTTACTTCATTCAGCTGAATCGTTCTTAATCTTCCTTTTGAATAAAATTGACCCGAATAGCTCTTCTTTCCAAAGTAGAATATGGGTTTGCTACCCCTTACGTTTTCTATCAAATATTTATCGGTTTTTGCGTATACCTCCAGCTTATTGGAAATTGTGGCATACCCAAAAATGGCAAATGCCAATGCGGGAATGGCAAAGGCAAAAGCCAGGGCCATCTTCCTGTACTTAATGCCTTTCCACCAAAAGACCACCAACAAGGTCAAAGGCACCATTACGGGCAATATGTAAGGATGAATCAAGCTTTTTGAAACGGTAAAAAACAGCGGGGTCCAAACCAACCATAACAGTAAAAACGTCACCCATGGATGGTACCTTAGGGTTTTTCTGTTCTTAATGGTTTTCGCTAATACTATTTCAACCCAAGGGAATGCAAATACCAGCAGAAATACCCAAATCATACCAAATGGCTGTGATTTGGGAAAGCCATATTTGTCTCCCCTCCAGCTCGAATCAAAAAAGCGTCTAAAATGTTCACCTACGATAAAATAGTCCATAAACCCAGGCGATTGCTTTTCAGCAATGTAATACCAAGAACCCGCTATGATCATTACCATGGCACTTCCTAAAAACCAGGGAAAAAGCAACCACACCCGTTTAAAATACCTGCTAAGCCACACCCAGACAAATAGTGGGGGAAGTGTCAGTAGGACCACAATGGGACCTTTGACCAGTAACCCTAAACCTATCCCGGTAAAAAACAAGTATTTCCAATACCCATGTTTGTTTCCCGTAACGGTTTCCCAAAACGAGAGCATGACCAATACCACACTGAAAGAGAGCGCTGTATCAGTGGACACTACCCCTGCATGAAGAAAAAACTGGGGTATCGTAAATACGATCAGTACGGGCAACCAAAATGAAAGCTGCTGGCGTTGGGCATATTTACCAAGCATTAAGGCCATAAGTACCGATAGTAAAAAGGAGGGCAACCTAGCCGTAAACTCACTAACGCCAAACCATTTAAAACTAAGGGCCGATAACCAAGTGGATAAAGGTGGTTTGGCCCAAAAAGGCAACCCATAATCAATTTGGGGCATGATCCAATCGTTGGAAGCCATCATCAACCTGGCAATTTCCGCATAACGCGCTTCCGTCTTATCCATAAGGGGTAAGGCCCCGTTTACTACCAACCGAAATGTCAACAGCAGCAAAACTGCTATGACCATCCAATTGAATCGGTATCCTTTAGGCAAGAGCTTCAATTAACACCGTTTGAGGTTCTTTAAAGGTCGTCATACGGTATTTCCTGCGAATAATGACAAGCTCAGACCACATTTTAAAGAAGTAAGAAAAGCTAACTTTTGATTGATCTTTGTCTATCCAAGAGTGCAGTGGCACTTCTTTGGAAAAGCCGACTAGCCTCCTTTTTCCATACAAGTTTTGAATACGGTGAAAGATTTCCACATCAAAGAGCCAAGTGGACACAAACTTTTCTGCCATGACTTTTTGTGCCAATTGATGGGAAAATATCTTGCATCCACATTGTGTATCGTACACATACAAATTGAGCTGTCTTGAAATCATAGTGGCCATGACCCTACCAATGTAAAAGCGATAGGGTTTTCTTCTAATAAAATTGTCCAACTTTCTGATGCGGGAACCAAAAACAAATACGGTTTGTTCATTTATATTTTGGCTTAATGCGTAACACTCCTCCAAAGACGTTGATAGATCGGCATCCAAATAGGCAATTTTTTTGTGGGGAATCTTGGCAGCACCATATAGAAAACCAGAAAGCACCGCTGCCGCCTTTCCCTTGTTTTTTGAATGTTCCAAAATGGTCACGTTCTTTTGGCCAGCTTGCTGGATATGGCGCAATACGGCATCCGTTTTATCGACAGAACCGTCGTTGACAAAACATAACATAACATCCTCATGTTGTTTTAAAAAGTTGAAATACTTTTTTGGCGATAGTCGCTTGGCCTCATTATAGGTGGGTATTACGATGACCAATTCAAAAATCATGTCCATATCCTTTTTTGACTTTTCCTTCGCCCGTATTTTAAAATTTATAGGTGAACCCAAATGTTGGTGTGTTTTCCATAAAACCCGAACGCAACCGAAATTTGCGATCTTTTTTGTAGGTTTTGGTGAACAGATAGCTCATACCGGTACCTATGGCAGCTCCCGCAAGCACGTCCCAGCCGTCATGTTTGTTGGCCTGTATTCTTGTATAACCAACGTAGGTGGCCAATGCATAGGCAGGAATTCCATATTCCCATCCGTACCGTTTCTGTACAAAGGCGGCGCTTGCGAATGCCACCGATGTGTGCGCTGATGGGAAGCTTAAATTGTTTTCACCGTTTGGGCGTTCTTTTTCTACCAAAAATTTGAGCCCATAGGATAGGGCCAATGTACTGGTCAAGGCCTTGGAAAATTGATACGTGCCTTCTTGACCATCTTTCCAGATAAAAGTGGAACCCAACGCCAGTACAGGCAATGAGACGACCAGGGCATCCCCTGTATTTTTATGCCATTGTTCGTTGGCCGTCAATGGCTGCTGGGCCAAAACCGAAAAATGAACTAGGCCAACAATTATTGTGATAATAAAATTCTTCATATTGCTTTAATCGTTGATGTTCCCCCCAACCGGAAGTCCACTTGGAACCGTACTTGGAATGGTTTTATCGAAATTGGAATCGTTAAGTGCACCCATAAAGGCAATAATCGCATCGTTAATATCGTCATCCATATGTAGTTCCCTAACCAAGGGGTCAATGTCATTTGCCCTTACGTTGGCATTGATGGCGTCATCATCGCCCTCTGAAACTTCTTCGTAAAATTCCATGACCTCTTCAAGGGAAGTATGCATGCCGTTATGCATATAAGGTGCGGTCAAGGATAGGTTCCTCAAGGTTGGGGTTCTAAAGGCATAGTTGCCCGTACCTACATCCGTTTGCATCAGCCTTGGATTATCCGGTATGCCCAAGGTGTGCAATTGAAAATCCGAAAACATAGGACCACTGTGACACTCCGCACATCCTATATTGACAAATGCATTCATGCCATTGATCTGTTGTTGCGTCATTGCAGATGCTTCACCCCTCATATATCGGTCAAAAGGACTGTTTGGCGCTACAAGCGTTCTCTCAAATGATGCAATTGCCTTGGCAATCCTATCCATGGTTATTTCATCCGTTCCAAAAGCCCTCTGAAACGCCTGCCCGTATTGGGGAATGGCACTTAAACGACCCACAATTATTTTATAGAGTTCGTTTTCCGATATTTCCACGCCCCTCATTTCCTCCTTTGACAGCAACGGAAGCAATGCCTGTTCCTCAAGGCTACTGGCCCTATTGTCCCAAAACATGGGTGCACTTGACGAATTGACATTACTATCCAAAGTCATACCATTAAATGCGGTATTGACCACGGTATGGGCATTTCGTTGGGCCAGTACCCTTCCACTACGTTGCTCTCCCAGTCCATTTCCTCCCACACCTATGGATACATCCAGGGCATCTGCATACCCTTTTTCCGGATGATGGCATGTAGCACAGGCGACATCCCTATTTCCGGATAAAATTGGATCCCAGAACAACTGTCTACCCAGACTTATTTTTTCTGGAGTTATTTCGTTGGTATCGGAAACTGGAATATACTCTGGTAATGGAGAGATGATCGTCCCAATGGCCGGTATGGAACCAAAAAAATTGGCATCTTCGTCCACTGCGCAGTTGAAAAGAAAAAAGGCAATGACCAAAAAGAGGTCCAAGAACACCATCCGTAAAGACATCACATAGGACCAGATTTTCCTCATAGTCTCAATAGTTTAAAAACTGGATTTCAAACCAAAAGTAGGGTGGTGCCTCACCCCTAAAAAATGAAGTAGGTTCAGAATACGCTTATCGCACCTTATTTGTAGAAAAAAAATACTCCCTATTGATTTTCAAATATTTACATATAAATCGAGATGGTTTTTGAAAGGTTCAGAATACGTATTCTGTACTTTTTTCACCCCTTTTTATTCAAATAGAAGGGATATGTAGGAAAGAAATCCTAGGCCAATTGCTTTTTATATTGGCTCGGGGTCATGCCTTTTAACTTTTTAAAAATGGTATTAAAAGAAGATTTTGAACTAAAACCAACTTCATTGGCTATGCCCAAAAGAGTGTAGTTTTTATAGGCTTCCTTTTCGAGGCAGGCTATGAATTCTTCAACCCGGTATTGATTCAAAAAATCCTGAAATCCGGTTCTCATGTGAACATTTAGGATTTCGGATAACTGTTGCCTTGGGATGCTCAGCTTTCTTGCAACATCATTAACAGTGAGCTTACTATTCTTGAACAGTTTTTCTTCGGTCATTAACCGCTGTAATTCGGACTTATACCTCTCAACATCATGTACGTCAAGGGAGGAACTCTTATACTTGGAGCGATCTGATTTTGGAAGCACATCCTTTGGAGCCACAACCAATTTGTACAACACATAGTAAAAAAGGAAGACTATGGCGAGTATAATACCATAGCTATCCAAAAAATAAGGCGTTTTATTGGAGTTGGTAAGAATATAGAAGAACTCATCGATAAGAAAAATAACAGTGAGGGGAACAATAAAGGCCAACAGCCATTTCTCATTTTTGTTCTTCACGATATCATAAATCGTATAAAGGAGCATTCCCAGAAAAATCAACCCGGTGGCAAGGCGAGCCATGCTAAAAATAGGGCCTTGTTCCAGGATATTTGTCTTTTCCATAGTTTGGAAAATGACCGTGAGCAAATAAGGAACAAAAAACCAGAGGTCTTTTTTGTCAAAAGTTTCTTTGTCCGATTTATAGTAGCGCACGAACAAAAAGAAAAACGTTATAATTAGGGTATCGTGAAACAGAAACCAGTCTGTATTAGTAACGAATAAATTGTAATCATCGTCGCCCACGGCATAGAGTATCACTGATACAATACAACCTGATAACAACAAAAAATTAACCTTTTTGTATTCCATTCTTCTTTTGAAAAGAATAAATAACAAAAAGACACCCTGTAACAAGGCTATTATTTGAATGGTTCTTAGCATAAAAATGATGCGATTTCAAGTTAAAAGGTAAAACAATAAAAGAACCTGTCATAAAAACCAAAGGTTACTATGGCAAGTATTAAGATTTATTAAGTTGTTATTGGGCTACACCCCTCGGTTATAGGTGTTTTTAAGGTGCTATGTTTCTAAAGGGAATGGAACAAAAAGAGGATACCTGAATTTATGTGCTGAAATCTTCCCTAAAGATGTCATTACCCATCGGAAGAAATTTAAGACAGAAATAGAACCTGATCGGTTTTAACAGGGGAAAAAACTACAAAAAACAGGGTTTTTGGATTTGGAGCTTCAAGGCAACACTGGAATCACTTCCGTCAAAGTCCAAGAATACAAATCTTTGTAATATTTTGAATTTTCAACGACTTTTACCGAGTAAAACTTCCATTCATGTTTGAAGCCCTCAAGATTAAGGTTGAAGAGATTATTTCAGGTTCAAATCAAAATGCTACGGATAAAATGCAAGAAATTTGCCAAGTCCTAAGTGATGGTGTCGATTATTATGATTGGGTAGGTTTCTATTTCAAAAATGGAAATAAGCGTGAATTAATACTAGGCCCTTATGTGGGTGAACCCACCGACCATACCATTATCCCATTTGGAAAGGGCATCTGTGGACAGGTTGCCGAAAGCAATCAAAATTTTGTGGTACCCGATGTGCAGGCCCAAGATAATTATATCGCTTGCAGTCTTACCGTGAAATCGGAAATTGTGGTCCCCCTTTTTAAAAACGGTGAAAATATTGGTCAGATCGATATTGACTCCAATACCCCAGACCCGTTTACCGAAGCCGATGAACGATTTTTGGAATGGGTGAATGAACAAGTGGCGAAAATTCTTTAAAACTTGCCCTAAATTGTTGATAACCTGACTTTACATCAGGAATCAAAAAAAGTACTTTTGGCTTTTCCAATTTTCCAACTGAAACACCCATGAGTGCTAAAAAAGCTTCTTCCGCCCTTATTTCTGTTTTTCATAAAGATGGCCTTGAACCGATTGTTAAAAAACTACATGAACTAGGAGTGACCCTTTATTCCACTGGGGGCACAGAAAAGTTTATTAAGGATTTGGGTATTGAAGTGGTCGCTGTGGAAGATGTGACGAGCTATCCTTCCATTTTGGGAGGTCGGGTAAAAACCTTACATCCCAAAATTTTTGGAGGCATCCTAAATCGTCAAGACAATGATGGTGATGTGGCCCAAATGGAAGAATATAATATTCCTCAGTTGGATATTGTTATTGTCGATTTATACCCTTTCGAAAAAACCGTTGCCAGTAGTGCTTCGGAACCGGATATCATTGAAAAAATTGATATTGGGGGCATTTCATTGATTCGGGCCGCAGCAAAGAACTACAAAGATGTGCTTTGCGTTTCCTCCATGGAGGACTATGGACACTTTTTAAAAGTAATTACCGAAAGCAATGGGGAAACTAATTTGGAAGACCGAAAGTGGTTCGCTACCAAAGCATTCAATATTTCGTCCCACTACGATTCTGCGATTTTCAACTATTTCAATAAAGATCATGAACAAGCCGCTCTGAAAATCAGTGAAACCCAAGGCAAAGTCTTACGCTATGGGGAGAATCCCCATCAAAAGGGATTTTTCTTTGGGGATTTTGAAGCAATGTTTGACAAGCTTCACGGCAAGGAACTATCTTATAACAATCTTCTGGATGTTGATGCCGCTGTCAACCTCATGGAAGAATTTAAAGACTACGAGCCTACCTTCGCTATTCTCAAGCACAATAACGCCTGTGGTTTGGCCACAAGAAAAACGATAAAGCAAGCCTATGTGGATGCGCTGGCCGGGGACCCCATTTCTGCCTTTGGGGGTATTTTAATCGCCAACACGGAAATTGATAAAGGGACTGCAGAGGAAATCCATCAATTGTTCTGTGAGGTGGTGATTGCCCCTTCCTATGCTGCCGAAGCCTTGGAAATCTTAAAAGGAAAGAAAAATCGTATCATTCTTACCCAAAAACCG
Organism: Bacteroidota bacterium; assembly: GCA_039184365.1. Classification (GTDB taxonomy): domain Bacteria; phylum Bacteroidota; class Bacteroidia; order Flavobacteriales; family Flavobacteriaceae; genus Croceivirga. The sequence goes on from JBCDBE010000006.1 coordinate 25,018, forward strand.
GTGGAACTTCCAAAAATGTTGGCCAGGACCTGTTTAAATGGGACATTGTTGCAGGAAAAAGATGCCAAAACAGATGCTATCGAAGATTTGGACTACGTTACCGATGGCAAACCCACTTCTCAGGAACTGGAAGATTTAATTTTTGCTTCAAAGCTTTGCAAACACACCAAATCAAACACCATTGTACTGGCCAAACACAAGCAACTATGCGCCAGTGGAACTGGCCAGACCTCCAGGGTCGATGCCCTAAATCAGGCCATTCACAAGGCCAATCATTTTGATTTTGACTTGAATGGGGCCATTATGGCCAGTGATGCCTTTTTTCCCTTCCCCGATTGTGTGGAAATTGCCAATAAAGCGGGAATTACAAGCGTAATACAGCCTGGAGGTTCCATTAAGGACCATTTGAGCATCGATTATTGCAACGAAAATGGACTGTCAATGGTAATGACGGGTACGCGGCATTTTAAGCATTAATTTTTCCTACTTTTGCCGATAAAATTTACCTTTAATCCGACACTAAACGAACTTTATGGGATTTTTCGATTTCATGACCGAGGAAATAGCAATTGACCTCGGTACTGCAAACACCCTAATTATTCATCTGGACAAAGTAGTTGTGGATAGTCCATCCATTGTGGCCCGTGATCGGGTTTCCGGCAAAATTATCGCCGTAGGTCGTGAAGCCAGTATGATGCAGGGGAAAACCCATGAAAACATCAAGACCATCCGCCCATTAAAGGATGGCGTGATTGCAGATTTTGATGCCTCGGAAAAAATGATAAACATGTTTATCAAAAATATTCCGGCACTGAAAAAGAAATGGTTTCCACCGGCTTTGCGCATGGTTATCTGTATTCCATCAGGGATTACTGAGGTAGAAATGCGTGCCGTTCGTGAATCCGCAGAACGGGTTAATGGAAAGGAAGTGTATTTAATTCATGAGCCCATGGCCGCAGCCATTGGTATTGGATTGGATATCATGCAGCCGAAAGGAAACATGATCGTGGATATTGGGGGCGGTACTACGGAAATTGCCGTTATTGCCTTAGGTGGAATTGTCTGTGACAAATCGGTAAAAATTGCAGGTGATGTCTTTACCAATGACATCATCTACTACATGCGTACCCAGCATAACCTGTACGTAGGTGAAAGCACTGCGGAAGCCATTAAAATTGAAATTGGCTCCGCAACGGAAGACTTACAGACCCCACCGGACGATAAGTTGATTCAAGGAAGGGATTTGTTGACCGGTAAGCCAAAGCAAGTTCAGGTTTCCTATCGGGAAATTGCCAAGGCATTGGATAAAAGTATCCTTCGTGTGGAAGATGCGGTAATGGAAACGCTCTCCCAAACCCCCCCTGAACTGGCAGCAGACATCTACAATACCGGAATTTATCTCGCCGGAGGTGGTTCCATGCTCAGGGGATTGGACAAGAGATTGTCCAGAAAAACGGATTTACCCGTATATATTGCCGAAGATCCCCTACGCGCCGTTGTTCGGGGAACGGGTATCGCACTAAAAAACTTGGAACGGTATAAAAATATACTGATTAAATAATTCCCATCACCCCAAGCTTTTTGATGGGCATTTCAATGTTCAGCAATGCAACAGATCATCAACTTTGTTCTTAATTATAGAAATGCGTTTCTTTATGGACTGCTTTCGGTTTTCTGTTTGGTGCTGACCGTTCGTTCCCATTCCTATCATCAATCCAAATTCTTCAATTCGTCCAAATTGATGACGGGAAGTATATTATCAACAAAAAGTGCAGTTGGTGATTACTTCAGGCTCAAAGAGGAAAATCAACGATTGGCCCAAGAAAATGAAATGCTTAGGGTATTGTTGTTTAATTCTGAAAACGATACCATTGTTATGAATAGTGAGCCCATTTATGAGGTAATTCATGCAAGGGTGGTCAAGAATATGTTTTCTTCCCCTAGGAATTATATTACCATCAATCAGGGAGTGAAGGATGGCGTTCAACAAGATATGGGGGTAATCACGCCCTCTGGCATTTTGGGTATTGTGGAGAATACCTCTAAAAACTATGCAACGGTACAAAGCATTCTTAACACTAAATCCAATATTAATGCTAAAATTAAGAGCACGGATTATTTTGGTTCGTTGAAATGGGATGCCAAGGACTACGAGGTGGTGCAGTTGATAGATATCCCAAGATCAGCGACCGTTACGGTGGGTGACACCATAAGCACAGGGGCAATGTCCAGTATTTTTCCCGAGGATATTCCCATTGGGGTAATCAAAAAATACGAGTTAAATCAAAGTCAAAGCTCTTATGACATACAGGTAGACCTCTTCAATGATATGGCCAATATCAAAAATGTTTACGTAATCAAAAACAGGGATAGGAAGGAGATTTTGGAACTACAAAGAAGCACTGAAAATGTGGAATAACCCAATTTTTATAAACGGGCTTCGCTTTGTGCTGCTGGTTTTGGCCCAAGTATTGATTTTTAACCGACTTAACTTTATGGGGTTTATCAATCCTATGATTTACGTTCTGTTTTTCTATTGGTACCCTATTAAGACCAATCGCCCCCTATTTCTTTTTTTGGGTTTCCTTTTGGGATTTGTTATTGACATGTTCTCAGATACGATGGCCTTGCATGCGATGGCCGGTCTTACCTTAGCCTTTGTACGACCGGTAATTATGCGTTTTTGTTTTGGAGCCAATTATGAGTTTCAAGGTTTTTCCTTTAAAAATACGACTCGCATACAGCGAATTACTTTTTTATTACTATTGATTCTGCTGCAACATATGGTCTTCTTCACCTTTGAAATTTTAAGTTTTTCGCATATCCTTTTAATTTTGAAGAAAATACTGTTTACCGGTATTGTTACGTTATTCCTAAGTGTACTATTAAGCTCATTGTTTGCTAGGGAATATGATTAAATGTCAATTTGAACTATGAGAAGGCTACTCCTTTCATCATTTGTTATAATTATTGGGTTTGTCTTTGTTGGACGGCTCTCCTATCTGCAACTATTCAGTTTTTCTCCAGACCAAGTACTGGAAGACCCTGCAATAAAAGCTGTTTACGACTATCCTGAACGGGGATATGTTTATGATAGAAATGGCAAACTCCTTGTGGGAAACCAGCCTGCCTACGACGTCATGGTCATTCCAAGGGAAACTAAAGCTTTGGATACCTTGGAATTCTGTTCCCTTCTTAGCATCACCAAGGAAAATTTCATGGAAAAAATGAATAGGGCCAGACGATATTCCCCAAGGTTGCCTTCCGTATTGGTGCCCCAGTTATCCAAAGAAGATTATGCCAGGTTACAGGAAAAAATGCGAAAGTACCAAGGATTTTATATTCAAAAACGTTCCCTTAGGGATTATAAAACCAATAGTGCCGCCAACATCCTTGGTTATATCAGTGAAGTTAATGAAACCGATCTCCGCACCAATCCATATTACCGCGCTGGGGAGTTAAAAGGACGAACAGGAATTGAAAAGCAATACGAGGAAATCCTTAGGGGAAGAAAAGGGGTAAAGTACATCCAAAAAGATCGATTCAACAGGGATATAGGGCCCTATAAAAATAGTAGATTGGATACCTTGCCCGAACTTGGAAAAGAAATCCACATTACCATTGAAAAAGACCTTCAAGAATATGGTGAGCGATTAATGATCGGTAAGCGAGGGGGCATCGTTGCCATAGAACCGGAGACCGGTGAAATACTTGCCATGATATCAGGACCCACGTATGACCCAGCTTTATTGGTAGGTAGGGAACGTTCCAAGAATTATAGCAAACTACATTATGACAGTATTTCGAGGCCTACCTGGGACCGTTCCATTCTTGCACAGCCTTCACCAGGATCACCTTTCAAAACCTTGAACGCCTTGGTCGCGCTCCAAGAGGGTGTAATAGACTCGCAAACAAAGTTTACCTGTTACAACGGTTTCTATGTGGGAAATCAAAAAAAGGGATGCCATTGTGGAGGTGGGGTACGGGACATGAACTCCGGCATCTTTCGGTCTTGCAACGCTTACTTTGCAGGGACTTTCCGGAAGATTTATGGAAAGTACGACACCACGGATGAAGGCATGGATGTCTGGGAAAAACACATGAAAAGTTTTGGACTGGGCAACTATCTCGGTGTGGACCTTCCAACAGGAGCGCCAGGAAGAATACCAGGTAAATCATTCTATGATAAGTGGTATGGGGACAATAGGTGGGCCTCTTCTACCATTATTTCAAATTCCATAGGACAGGGAGAAGTGGCAGCAACGCCCCTTCAGTTGGCAAATATGACGGCCGCCATAGCCAACAGGGGGTTCTTTTACACTCCACATATCATTAAAAGAGTTGGTAATAAAGGGACCATTGATTCCAAATACATTCAAAAAAGATATACTACCATCAATCCACAGCACTTTGGGCCAGTAATTCAGGCAATGGCCAACGTTTACAAGTATGGTACCGCAAAGTGGATTCAAATTCCTGATATTGAAATTGCGGGTAAAACGGGTACCGTGGAGAATTTCACTAAAATTGATGGGGAAAGGGTACAGCTTACCGATCACTCTATTTTTACGGCCTTTGCCCCAGTGAACAAACCAAAAATTGCGGTTGCCGTTTATATTGAAAACGGCTATTACGGTGCAAGATATGCCGGCCACATTGCTTCCTTGATGATTGAAAAATTCCTTAAGGGAGAGGTTACCAGAAAGGATTTGGAGAAAAAGATGTTAGAAAAAACATTGGAGCATGAGTATGCCAAACCATTGAGCGGTGAACCTTTCAAGATCAATGAGTATGTCTGGTAAGCGCGTCCTCAAAAGCTTGGACTGGCTTACCGTGTTGTTGTTTGTCTTGCTGGTTTTCTTTGGTTGGGTCAATATTTACAGTACCACCCTTACCGAAAATCACACTTCCATTTTAGATTTTTCCACACTTTATGGCAAACAGCTTTTTTTTATAGGTATAGCTTTTATTTTTATTATCGTCATCCTGTCCATTGAAAATAGTTTTTATGAGCGGTTTGCCAGTTTATTCTATGTTATCACCATTCTATTACTCATAGGGTTATTTCTGTTTGGAAAGACAAAAGGGGGGGCCACTTCTTGGTACAGCTTGGGATTTTCAGATTTTCAACCTTCGGAACTGGGCAAACTTACCACTTCTTTGGCCTTGGCTAAGTTTTTGAGTGACATACAAACGGATATAAAAAGATCAAAGTACCAACTGTATGCTGTTCTTGTTATCTTGATTCCCATATTGCTGATTTTACCCCAACCCGACCCAGGAAGTGCCTTTGTATATTTTTCCCTTTTCTTCGTACTTTTTAGGGAGGGTTTCCCCTTGCAATATCTAGGCTTCGCGCTCCTCTTCATACTGCTTTTTATCACAACTTTGATGTTTGGGGTAATATGGGTAGGAATTGGATTGGGTATTTTGACCTCGCTATTTTTTCTGTTTAAAAAACCGGAATTAAAAGTGCCCACACTTCCCTTAATCTTATTTTTGGTTTTATGTACAGGGTTTTCATTTTCAGTCAATTTTGTTTATGATAATGTTTTTGAACAACGGCATAGGGACCGTTTCAGTCTTTGGCTGGGACTTGAGAAAGACCCTTTACGATTGGAACAAATAAAAAAGACCATAGGTTATAATACCTATCAGGCAGAAAAGGCCATTGAGTCCGGTGGTTTTATGGGAAAAGGGTTCCTAGAGGGCACCCGAACAAAGGGGGATTTTGTTCCCGAACAGCATACCGATTACATTTTCAGTTCTGTGGGAGAAGAATGGGGCTTTTTGGGCACAGTATCCATTATTGTCATTTTCACCCTATTCTTTTTAAGGTTGATACAATTGGCTGAACGCCAGAAAAAGGATTTCCAAAGAATGTATGGCTATGGGATTATTTCCATATTGCTCATCCATTATTTTGTGAATATTGGAATGGTAATTGGGCTTTTGCCCACCGTGGGTATCCCCCTGCCCTTTTTTAGTTATGGAGGTTCTGGACTGATTTTCTTTACGGCGATGCTATTTATCTTCTTAAAGTTTGATGCGGCAAGACTTAGTGAGCTTTAAAATTTCCAGCCCGAAGTATCTACCTTCTTTTCCAGTTCTAATTCTGCTTCTTTCAAATCTTTAAAAAAATCCATATCGGTCAAAGACTCCAATTGGTCTACAGAGACCAAAAACCCAGACAACGGCAAATTACTTTCCTCGTGGGGCATTAAAAACGCCAGTACGTTATAGGAATCCCCATTTTTTCGAACCAAAATCTTGTAAAAGGCATATGGGATAGCTACGCCCTCATCACCAATTTCTTCCATATCCCCATGTAAAACACCTCCGGTAATTACATACAGGGTTCCATACCGTTTACACCATTGTCTGACCTGCATTTCCAACCTGTTCCAAACCCCTGCGTTAAACGCTTTATTCTGAGGGGTAACATTGCTCGTATAAAAAGTCTCATTGTAGGCATATTCAGAAAACCGGCGATCTCCCGCCGGGCAAAGGTGCCCCCTATCATAACCGGACCCCTTGTAGTTTCGCCAATCTGCTGATTTGGTCCTTACTTTGGGATCCGCTACAAAATAGGGTCGTTTTCGTTCATCATAGGTCAAATGCGACCGCTCCAGAGTATAGGCTACCCATTCTGCCTGTTCATGGGGTTCACTATAAGAAAGCATAAAATAATCGTGAATAACAATAGCACCATCGGTTGAATTTGGCAAAAGTTCTTCGGCAAAAGGAATATTCCCGTTTCCCTTGTAGGGTTCTGAATAGTGCCCCGGGATGTAAAAGTTTTCAAAAAGCCAAAAACCAATTACACACACTAGCAAAAGGACGGTATAAATCAGCCTATTTCTGGTCATTCCGTAAAGAGAATTTCTCGTGGTAAAATAAGACAATTTTGACCATTTGCCACCTACCCTTACTTTTGTCAAAATGTTATTCCTTGGCTCAGATTGCAACAGATATTTCACTTGCTAAAGATTACTTAGACTCCGAAGAGCTTGTGGCCATTCCTACAGAAACGGTATATGGCCTGGCAGCTAAGGGAACCTCCATTAAGGCCTTAAGAAAGATCTTCAAAGCCAAGGGCAGACCTATCAATAATCCGCTTATCCTACACTTTAAAGATTGGGAATCCGTCACCCCATTTGTGACCAGAATGACCGACGATATTGGAAAACTCGCTTCTCAGTTTTGGCCAGGACCATTGACCTTGCTTTTACCAAAATCCGATAATGTACCTGACATGGTCACTGCGGGTTCAAAAAGGGTGGCTGTCAGGGTGCCCAATCATCCCATTACCCTGGAATTGCTAAAAACATTGGATTATCCATTAGCGGCACCAAGTGCCAATCCTTCTGGATATATAAGTCCCACTCATCCGGAGCATGTTGAGGCCCAATTGGGTGAAAGGATTCCACTGATTTTAGATGGAGGTGCCTGTACCAGTGGAATTGAATCCACTATCCTCGGGTGGGAAAATGGAACCCCAATAATTTACAGAAAAGGCGTTGTTACCCCAGAGGACATTGGCAGGGTACTTGGAAAACAGCCTCAATTCAAAGGAAAGTCCCTTGTCCTCGAGGCACCAGGAATGATGTCTTCCCATTACGCCCCAGATACCAAAACAATAATTACTGAAAACCCCAAAGAAACAGTCAAGGGTCATCGAAACAAAAGAATGGGCCTGCTCACTTTCAAAGAATCCACAGGACTAGAGGTAGAAAAGGAAATAGTACTGGCGCAGCAAGGTTCATTGAAAGAAATGGCCAAAAACCTCTATGCCGCTATGCATGAACTCGATTCCTTGGGACTCCAAGTTATAATTATTGAAAAGGCTCCGGACAAAGGCATTGGTAAGGCGATCAATGATCGCCTTATTCGATCATCCACTGCTCCTTAGACCAACAAGAACACCACCGTAATGATGGCCTTCTTTGTGTGTAGTCTATTTTTAAGGTTACCCCTTTACAGCCAACTTGGTATTTTCCTTTTTAAGGGTATTGAGTTTCAAATCCTGTAAAACATTGACAGCTTCCTCAACATAAACATCATTTGCCAAATCTTGGTGCCAACGGTCTCTTTTCTCCCTGAGTACAGGATCTTGGGTAAAAAGCTCTTGCTCGTATTTCAAGGATTCAAATGTCAACTTTGAATCGTATTTGGAAAGGTTTTTGAAATAGTTTGATTTCTCTTTATTGCGCTCTTGCCTAGAACTGTAAGCGTCATAGTTTAGGGAAACCAACGTTTCATCCTGTTGCTCTTTGAGCCACTTGGCATTTTCCTCAATAAGTTTGACCTGAGGGTTATCAGAAAGTCTGGCCTTACTCCTTGCCACTGTGCCTTCATAATCGATATAGCCATCCCAAACGTTGTAATCCGCTGGTGAAATCCTATCCCATCCCAGAGGATTTTCCTGATCTCGTTCCCCTAAATCGATATAACTGTAACGGTCAGGCACTACAATATCACTTTTTACCCCTTCCAATTGTGTAGATCCACCGTTAATTCGGTAGAACTTTTGGGTTGTAATTTTGATGGCACCTAAATCCCCATGTTCGTTGCTACGAACAATATTGTCCAAAGGAATGACGTTTTGTACGGTTCCCTTTCCAAAGGTCTGTTTGCTCCCAAGGACGACCGCCCTTTTATAATCCTGCATAGCCGCAGCCAATATTTCGGAGGCAGAAGCTGAAAGTTCATTGACCAAAATGACCAAAGGACCATCCCACTGAATGCGTTCATCTTTGTCTTCATGAACTTCTTTTCTTTGGCCTGAAGAACGCACCTGAACGATGGGCCCATCCTTGATGAACAATCCGGCCATTTCTACCACGGTTTTCAGGGAACCTCCGCCGTTATCCCTCAAATCCAATATGAGTCCTTCTGCACCTGATTGCTTCAATCGTTCAACCTCCTTAGCAACGTCCGTTGCCGCATTACGTTCCGAATAATCATCAAAGTCCACATAAAACTTGGGCAGATGTATCAATCCATATTTTATTTCATCTTTTTCAACTGTGGCCGATTTTGCATAGGATTCTTCAAGTTCCACTACATCACGGGTTATCGATACCACATCGATGGTACCATCCACTTTTCGCACTGTGAGGTCCACCACTGTTCCTTTCGGACCTTTAATCAGTTTTATGGCATCATCCAATCGCATTCCCACGATGTCAATGGGTTCTTCCCCATCTTGTCCTACTTTCAATATCTCGTCCCCGACTTCCAGGGTTTTATCCTGCCAAACCGGTCCGCCCGATATGATTTCAACCACTTTGGCCCCTTCCGGTTTTTTTTGTAAACGGGCCCCAATACCTTCAAATTTACCGGACATACTTATATCAAACTTATCCTTTTCCGAAGGGCCGAAATAGTAGGTGTGCGGGTCGAATTCATCCACTATGGTATTGACATATTGTTCAAACCAGTCCTTACGCTCCAATTCATCCACAAATTCAAAAAACTCATCCAAGGTGTTTTTAGTGGTTTCCCTTGCTGAAACCTCAACTTGGGCCAAAGTCATGTTTTTCAATTCTTCTTTAGCTGGGTCCAATGTGGCTTTAGAAGACCCATAGTCCCTTACTAGTTCCTTTTTATTTGAATCCAAAGCACTAACATCTACATCCACACTCACGGAGCCATCTCCTTCTGGGGTAGTCATTGCGGATTTTCTAATTTTTACCTTGTTGTCATAGACCCCAAGCGCATTGTATTTCAATTGCTTTCTCCATCTTTCCTTAAGCTCCCTTCTGTTCTTGGCATAGGGTACTTCAGCATAATCAATATTTATGGTTTCCGCTTTTTCAAAATCAAAAGGCGCCTCAAGCACTTCGGCATAAATGCCTTTGGCTTCCTCCATACGTTTCATCAAACGCTGGTGTACCAAGTTAAAGAATGAGATATCCGTATTCTTTATCTGGTCGTCTATTTGATATTTGTATTTTTCAAATTCCTTGATATCACTTTCCAAAAAATAGCGTTTTGTAGGATCCAGGATATCAATAAAATCCTCAAACACATTGGCCGAAAATTTGTCATTGATATCCTTAGGCTCATAATGACCTCGCTCAAGAACATAGGTTATTAGGTCCAGAAGTAATTTGTCCTTGTCATTGGTTTCAAAAGATTTGTTGGTAAAACTGCAAGAGGCAACAGCAATTAAAATGACCAGTAGGCCAAGTACAAAGTTCTTTTTCATATGCATGGTTTTGGGACGATGATTTAATTAAAATGATTTCTTCAACACCTTAATTCAACTACATTTCAACGCCTTACGAATTCCCTAAGATACTGAAAAAATCATGCCACATTCCAGGGAGGCGTTTAATTTTTTGTTAAACGGACAAACACCCCTGTCCTAGTGAAAAACGTATTTTTGCACCAATAAGTATACTATATGAAAAAACCGTTGATTCTGGTAACCAATGACGATGGCATAACAGCTCCCGGACTTCGGACCTTAATCGGCTTGATGAAAGACATCGGTGATGTGGTAGTTGTGGCCCCAGATAGTCCTCAATCCGGCATGGGCCACGCCATAACGGTTGATAACACCCTTTACTCTTCCAGGGTAATCGTTGACAAGGAAAAAGGTGCCCCTGATGAGTTTTCATGTAGTGGAACACCAGCGGACTGCGTGAAACTGGCCTTAAGGGAGATTTTGGATAGAAAGCCTGACCTTGTAGTAAGTGGCATCAACCACGGTTCCAATTCATCCATAAACGTCATTTATTCGGGAACCATGAGCGCAGCTATTGAGGCAGGAATCGAAGGTATTCCCGCAATCGGTTTCTCCCTTTGTGACTATTCATGGAATGCTGATTTTACAGGTGCCCATAAACCCATCAAAAAAATCGTCAAAGAAGCGCTCCAGCAAGGAATTCCAAAGGGTACCGTACTGAACGTGAACATCCCAAAAACGAATGGTGAAACTCCTCGAGGGATAAAAGTTTGCAGACAGGCCAGAGCCAACTGGAAAGAACAGTTCGACAAACGTAGAAGTCCAACCGGAAAAGAGTATTATTGGCTGACGGGGGAGTTTGAACTGCTGGACAAAGGGGGGGATACCGACGAGCACGCCCTAAAAAATGGCTATATTTCGGTGGTCCCCACGCAGTTTGACCTCACTGCCCATCATGCGATTCAACAAATAAGCAATTGGAATTTCAATGAGCAAACGTAAAGAGATTGGTATTGGTTTTTTGGTTGGCCTCATAGCCAACACCTTTGGTACATTACTTTATATCCTTTTGTTTTCTGACCTACCGATTGGTGAAACTTTCCAAGCTGCCTTTGCCCAGGGGCACCTTGGCAGCCTTCTCGCCTTAGGGGCCATATTAAATTTGGTCGCCTTCTTTATTTTCCTTCGCATAAAAAGGGATCTAAGGGCACGTGGGGTAATGATAGCCACCTTACTGACCGCATTGATCATACTGGCCTATAAATTCGTTTAGGATGAAGTATTACATTATCGCGGGTGAGGCCTCTGGGGACCTGCATGGTTCCAACCTCATCAAAGCCATAAAAAATATTGACGATTCAGCGGATATCCGCTTTTGGGGAGGTGATTTGATGCAAGGAGCAGGTGGTACCCTAGCCAAGCATTACAAAGAAATGGCCTTTATGGGCTTCTTGGAGGTACTTAAGAATATTTCAACCATTTTTAAGAACATCGATTATTGCAAAAATGATATTACCACCTTCCAACCGGATGTCATCATTTTTATCGATTTTTCTGGCTTTAATCTTAGAATAGCCAAGTGGGCAAAACAAAAGGGGTTTAGAACCAGTTATTACATCTCTCCTCAAGTATGGGCCTCCCGTGCAAAGCGGGTGGAAAAAATCAAAAAGTATATTGACCATATGTACGTGATATTGCCTTTTGAAAAAACCTTCTATAAAAAACACGGTTATGAGGTCACCTTCGTTGGACACCCCTTATTGGATGCTATTTTGGATACGTCGGTAAAGGAATTCGATGTATTCTGTTCCGAAAACCATTTGGAAAAGGACAAACCCATTATTGCCCTATTGCCCGGAAGTCGTAAACAGGAAGTAACCAAAATGCTGGAGATTATGCTTTCCGTGGTACCCAAATTCCCTGATTATCAATTTGTAATAGCAGGGGCACCAAGTCTGGAGAACACCTTTTATCAAAAGTTCTTATCGAAAAAAGGGGTGTTTTTTGTTTCCAACCAAACGTATTCGTTACTAACACACGCCCATGCGGCCTTGGTCACCAGTGGTACGGCCACCTTGGAGACTGCCTTATTTAAAGTCCCTCAAGTGGTTTGCTACAAAGGCAACTGGATATCCTATCAAATCGCCAAACGCATCATTATTTTGGATTACATTTCTTTGGTGAATCTGATTATGGGTAAAGAAGTAGTAAAAGAACTGATTCAAAGCGATTTAAATACGGAAAATTTAACTTCGGAACTCTTCAAAATCCTGGATGGGGAATCGCGGGAAAGCATGGTTGGGGACTACGAGATATTGATTGAAAAATTGGGAGGTTCCGGTGCCAGCGAAAAGACCGCCCAATTGATTGTTCAAAATATGTAATTTTACATTCCAAGAAGAAATTCTCCTTGGATGCGCATTAGAACCCTCACTTGCCTTTTTATCTTTTTAGCTCTTAGTGGCTGCATTGTCAAGAAAAAAACCACCTACAGCAAGACAAGGACCGTGACCGTGGAATCAAAGGACAGCGAAACCACTACCAAGACCTCCTCAAAAAAGAAACGCACCAACAAAAAAGCGGATAACATCGTGGCAAAGGCCATGACCTATTCCGGTACACGATACAAGTTTGGGGGCACCACAAAAAGAGGTATGGACTGCTCAGGTCTGGTCTATGTTGCACTTAAGGAAAATGACATTCCTTTTCCAAGGGTGTCACACCAAATGGCCAATGAAGGAAAGCGGGTTAAACTAAAGGAAGTTGAAAAGGGAGATCTGCTCTTTTTCAAAACGATAAAAAATGGAAAACGCATCAACCATGTAGGATTAGTGGTCAATGTGGACGGCGATGATATCCAGTTTATCCATTCCACCTCATCCAGAGGGGTTATTGTTTCTTCCCTGAGGGAAGGGTTTTGGAACCACTCCTTTATCAAGGCCACTCGAATTTTATAATGGATTCACTTCGGTTTTTATTGGCTAAAAATTGCCCTTAAGAATTCCTTCTTTGCATTTTTATTCTTCCATAGCTAGGTTATGGAACTCAAAAAGTCTTCAAATGGGTTCAAAATTTCTAATTTTCCCTTCAATCCAAAAAGTCTAAATGACTTCAATACGTTTTTTTGATCTTATTTCCGTTAAACTCACCTTCTGTCTCATTTTGGGAATCGGTATCAGTTTCCATTTTGAACCTAGAACTTCAATGGTGGTAGCTTTGCTTGCCTTGTCCCTAGTATTCTTGACGTGGACTTGGAAAACCCAAAAAAGGAGCACTTTTCCACTTTTTGGTACAGTAGCTCTCTTAGCAACAGTTATATTGGGAATGCTAGTCACTAGCTTTTCCCTACCCAAAAACCTACCTAATCATTACCTAAACTTTCCAAAGGCAAAAAGTAAACTTCAACTTAAGGTTACCCAAGTTTTAAAACCGAATTCGTATTCCTACCGCTATTTTGCAAAAGTTAAAACCATTGACACTTCGATGACCTCAGGATTGGTATTGCTCTATATAGCCAAAGATTCCACGGCTAAAGAACTCGCGGTAGACGACGAGTTATTGACCTATTCTTTGCTAGATTCCGTTCCTCCTCCCCTAAACCCACATCAATTTGATTTTAAAAGGTATTTGCGTCAGCAAGGGGTGTATGGTCAGCTTCGCCTTTCAGGAAATCAATTTGTGATTCTAAAAAACCCGTTAAAAACCTGGGTAGGAATCGCTGCCAATTTTAGGGCTGGACTCATTGGAAAATTGCAAAAGCAAGGATTTGGGAGCGAGCAGTTAGGGGTTATCCAAGCACTGCTGCTTGGGCAACGAAACAACATTTCCGAAGCAACCTATACTACCTATAAAAATGCCGGGGCCGTACATATTTTGGCGGTTTCAGGACTTCATATAGGCATCTTACTGCTCCTGTTGCAGTTTTTATTGCAACCATTAAATCAACTACCAAAAGGCAAAACCATAAAGGGGATTACCATTGTTGTGCTGTTATGGGGCTATGCCTTTATCGCAGGACTATCACCCTCCATAGTACGGGCCGTAACCATGTTTTCTTTTTTGGCCTATGCCCTGCATTTGAACCGACCTACGAACACCTTCAACATTTTGGCGCTTTCCATGTTCTTTATTCTCTTGGTACGACCTTTGTTCCTTTTTCAGGTAGGGTTTCAAATGAGTTATGCCGCAGTTTTTGCCATTGTTTGGCTTTATCCAAAATTACAACGGTTTTGGTATCCCAAAACTTGGATCATACAAAAGGGGTGGCAGTTATTATCAGTAAGCATTGCTGCCCAACTAGGGGTTTTGCCCATTAGTTTATTCTACTTTCATCAATTCCCTGCTTTATTTTTTGTTTCCAACCTTATTATCGTACCCTTTTTGGGAATCCTACTTGGATTGGGACTATTGGTACTGGGACTGACCCACTTTTGCATTCTCCCAAAATTTTTAGTGACCCTATATGATGGACTCATCGGGAAAATGAATGGTATTATCGCCTGGGTAGCACAACAGGAAACTTTTCTTTTTAGCGATATTGCTTTTGATGAAATACAATTGGTATTGGGATACGTTGTTATACTAGGCCTCATTGTAGCAATCTCCAAGTTGCATTTTAATAGCTTAGCCTTCCTTTTCATCGCGCTTGTTTTTTATAGCGGGTATTTGGTAACCATTAGCTGGTTAACCAGAAATGAAGAACAGCTATGGGTATTCCATCAAACCAAAAACTCCGTACTAGTGCATCAAAAAGGTGCAAAACTAGGGGTGCTGGCATATCATCCCCATCAGGCCGAAAAAGAAATTAGAGCGTACAAAACGGCCCAAAGAATCCTATCAGAAACGTATGATTCCCTTAAAAACCACTATGCCCTTAACACGAAAAAAATTCTTGTAGTAGATAGCACAGGTATATATGGTTCCATCAAGAACCCGGACTATGTGTTGCTTACCCAATCCCCAAAAATCAACTTAGAACGGTTTTTGGATTCCGTCCAGCCAAAAAAAATCCTCGCCGATGGTAGCAATTATAGAAGTTATATAAATCGATGGAAACAAACCTGTTCAAAAAGAAAACTCTATTTTCACTACACCGGTGAAATGGGTGCTTACAACTTTGAGTAACCGAAATTTTGGGAGTTTTATTTGATATCTCCCATCCACTTTTTGATAAACGGACTGGCGGCAAAAAACACGAGTCCCGATCCCACGGAAACCCATACCACATTAAGGAAAATATTCGGCATTTCTTGGACATTCTCCGGGTCGAAATTACCTCCTACCAATCCCGCAATAAGATTTCCCAAGGCCGCACCCACAAACCAGATACCCATCATCTGACCCAAGTATTTGGCGGGGGAAAGTTTGCTCGTAGCACTTAGGCCCACCGGGCTAATCGTTAATTCTCCAATAGAATGTAAGAAATAGGTCAAAATCAAAGCAAACATTCCCGCTTTGGCTCCGCTGGCAGCAATCTGTGCGGCACCGACCATGACCCAAAACCCCAGTCCCAACAATACAAGTCCTATTGCAAATTTATACGGTGTCCTCGGATTCAGATTTTTGGCAGACAATTTCACCCAAAGGGCACCAATAATAGGGGCAAAAATGATGATAAAGGCGGAGTTGACGGACTGTAGCATCCCCGCCGGCATTTCCCAACCCCCAATAAAACGATCGGTAAAATCCCGTGCAAACAAATTCAAGGAGGATGCGGCCTGCTCAAACCCGGACCAGAAAATGGCAATCCCCACAAAAAGAATAAAAATGACCGTGACCTTTTTCTTATCAATTATGGATAGTCCTCCGTTAAATAGGATATTGATAAAATAGCCCATGGTAATCACAACAATAATAAGTCCAAGTGCTTGTGCAATTCCGGTTGCTGTAGTCACATCAATGGAACCGGTGAATTGAAGGACAACTAAAAGGATAAGAACAAAAGCAATAATCCCAAATGTTACGGACTTGTTGGATTTTTCTGATTTTTCAAGGGATTTGACCTTGGGTTCCACACCAATATCACCTAGATATTTTGGGGCGTAAACCTTATACGCTATCAATCCCAATAACATTCCCACAGCTGCCAATCCAAAGCCTAGATGCCAGTTGTGTTCGGCCAGCAGCGGAACTAATATTTGCCCAAAAAGGGAGCCTAGATTGATGCCCATGTAAAATATGGAAAACCCGGCATCACGTTTGGCCCCGTCTTCGTTGGCGTACAATTCGCCGACCAAGGTGCTTATATTTCCCTTTAACAAACCCGTCCCCAGGGCCACAAAGGCCAATCCGGTAAAAAAGATGGCGGGAGACCCAGGTATCGCAAGAATCAAATGTCCGATCATGATGAGCACACCGCCGTAGAAAACGGCCTTCCGCTGCCCAAAGATATTATCGGCAAGCCATCCTCCGGGTAAGGTCATCAAGTATACCGAAGCCGTGTAAAGGCCATAGACCGCACCAGCCGTTTCCGTAGTTAAGCCCAACCCTTCCTGAACAACATCGGTTGTCATAAAAAGGATAAGAATGGCACGCATACCATAATAACTGAAACGTTCCCACATCTCCGCTGTAAAAAGAACGTATAATCCTTTTGGGTGCTTGAATGTATCTTGCCCTCCTGCGGGTTTTGCTATATCAGACATATGAAGTTGGTTTGGTTATAAATTTTCTTTAATGAAGTTGGTCATTTTTGTATACAGGTGCAAACGGGTATTGCCCCCATAAATCCCATGATTTCTATCCGGATAAATGGCCCAATCAAACGGTTTATTGGCTTGAATCAAAGCTTCAATCATTCGCATGGAATTCTGCACATGTACATTATCGTCTCCTGAGCCATGTACCAAAAGATAGTTGCCTTTCAGTAATTCGGGATAGTTAAACGGTGATTCATTGTCATAACCCTCCGGATTTTCCTGAGGGGTGCGCATAAAGCGTTCCGTGTAAATAGTATCATAGAATCGCCAGCTGGTGACTGGGGCTACTGCAATGGCCATTTCAAATACCTCATTGCCCTTTAAAATACAGTTGGTGCTCATATGACCCCCAAAACTCCAGCCCCAAATGCCCGTTCTATCTTCATCAATATAAGGCAACTCACTTAGTTTCTTGGCTACGGCGATTTGATCTTCCGTTTCATATTTGACCAAGTTTAAATAGGTTACCTTTTTAAAATCCCGTCCTTTCAAGCCTGTACCCCGGCCATCCACACATGCCACGATGTACCCTTCCGAAGCCAACATTTGGTGCCAATAATCGTTACTTCCCATCCATCTATTGGCCACTTGTTGTGAACCTGGTCCGCTGTATTGAAACATCAGTAGAGGATATTTTTTGGTGGGGTCAAAATCAGCAGGCTTTAACATCCACATGTTCAAGTCATTCCCATTGATATTAATGGTTGCAAATTCCTTGGGGACCATTTCATACCCTTGAAGCTTAGCGAGCAAGCTGGCGTTGTTTTTAATATCCTTCAGTTTTTTACCGTCCTTGGCCCTATGCAACGTAAACCCATAAGGGGTTTTGGCATTGGAAAAGGTGTTGATATAATAGGTATAATCCGAGCTGAAGGCAGCGGAATTGGTCCCTTCGTTGGTGCTCAATCGCCTTTTCTTTTGTCCGGTACTGGATATGCTGTATACATCTCGATTAATGGAACCGTTCTCTACGGATTGATAATAAATTTTATCATTGGCCTGGTCATAGCCATAATACTTGGTCACCTCCCAAGGTCCCTTGGTAATTTGGTTTAGCAAATCCCCCTCTTGGCCATACAGATAAAGATGGTTGTACCCATCTTTTTCACTTGTCCAGATAAAGCCGTCATCAGCTAAAAAGGTAAGATCATCATGAATGTCCACATACGCCTTGTCTTTTTCTTCCAGCAGAAGCTTTACCGAATTATCCTTGACATTGACCTCGTTTAATTTAAGGTGATTCTGATGGCGATTCATGGTCTGAACGCTCAAATTATTGGGATTGTTCATCCATTTTATCCTGGGAATATAATACGCATCACCCAAATCAACGTTTGAAATTTGACCTTTCGTAACATCGTATACATGCAAACTTACCTTGGCGTTTTCCTCCCCTGCTTTTGGATATTTAAATTCATACGGAAAAGGATAGAGTTCAGTACCATACACATCCATGGAAAATTGCGGGACATTGGTTTCATCAAAACGGATAAAAGCAATTTTAGTGCCATCGCTGTTCCATTCAAAAGCCTGGACAAAGGCAAATTCCTCCTCATAGACCCAATCCGTAATTCCATTAATAACGCTGCCGTAAACTCCATCCGTTGTCATTTGCTGGGTCTCCCCAGACTGCAGATCCATGAGATATAGATTATTGTCATAGGCATAGGCCACTTTTGTTCCATCCGGAGAAAGTTCCGGTTCCTGAATCTTATTCTCCGAAATCTTTTTGATGGACTTGGAACCCATATCATATACATAATAAATCCCTAAACGGGATCTTCTGAAAACAGGCTCAATTTCCGTTGCTAAAATTATTTTGGACTCGTCATCACTGAATTCGTAAGAACTAAAAAAGGGAATGGCCGCTGACGAGGAAACAATAGTCTCCACTTTCCCCAAAGTTTTGTAATCGTACTTATCAAGTGAACTGCTTCTTGGGTTTCTATTAAAATTTAGGACGGTATATTGTTTGCCACTTTTCATGGAACGTAATACGTCCATGCCCTCTGTCCTGAACGCACCACCCCAAATTTCATCCAGGGTGATTTTATTTTTTTGAGCCGTTAAAAGGGCAAATGACAGTAAAAAGAAAACAAGGAAATAGGATAGGCTACGCATTGGGAAAAATTGTTTCAACCTTCAAGTTTACTAATAATTTATAGAATCCCTAAATATAAGGATAGATACGTCCAAAGCACAATAGCGCGCCAAGAAACCGTAAGACGTATCTTTGCATTTTTAAGTAAAACCATGCAAAAAACCGTAGAAGGTTTCTCCAAACTGTCAAAACAGGAAAAAATACACTGGATAGCCCATAATTGTACCTCGGACCCTGAATCGACAAAAAGAACATTGGAGCAATATTGGAATGAAAACAAGGCCCTTCAAAACGTGCATGATGAATTCATAGAGAATACCCTTACCAACTACTATTTGCCTTTTGCGGTGGCTCCAAATTTTCTGGTGAACGGAACTTTATACACCATTCCCATGACCATTGAGGAAAGCTCCGTTGTTGCCGCCGCAAGCAAAGCCGCAAAGTTTTGGTTGACACGGGGCGGATTCAAAACTACGGTCTTAGGAACTGAAAAAGTAGGACAGGTACATTTTATGTATTACGGTGACAAGCAATCGATGAAAACCCTGATCAAGGACATCCTACCCAATTTTTATACAGCTACCGAAGCTATCACTCGGAATATGAAGCAACGGGGTGGTGGCGTTACGAGCATTGCCCTGCGAGATAAGACCAAAGTGTTGGAAGGCTACTACCAATTGCACTGTACTTTTGAGACGTTGGATGCCATGGGGGCCAATTTTATCAATTCGTGTTTGGAGCAATTTGCCAAGACCCTGAAAGATGAGGCTTCAAAAAAAGGTATTGCACTGGAGGTCATTATGAGTATTTTGAGCAATTACGTGCCCAATTGCGTCGTAAGGGCGGAAGTATCATGTCCCCTTGGCGAAGATGAAAGTGATACCACCGTATCAACGCACTTTGCACATCGTTTTTTACAGGCGGTTGCCATTGCCAAATCCGAACCCTACCGAGCGGTAACCCACAATAAGGGCATCATGAACGGAATCGATGCCGTGGTGCTTGCAACAGGAAACGATTTTAGGGCGGTGGAAGCAGGTATCCATGCGTACGCCGCAAAAGATGGAAGCTATTCCAGTCTCACCCATGCCGAAATCAAAGAGGGTATTTTTAGGTTTTGGATCGATGTTCCTTTGGCCCTAGGAACCGTTGGTGGTTTAACCTCTTTACATCCCATGGTGAAATTGGCTTTGGAAATACTTCAAAACCCATCGGCCAAGGATTTAATGCAAATCGTAGCAGTTGCTGGATTGGCACAAAATTTTGCTGCCCTACGGTCTTTGGTCACAACGGGAATCCAAAAAGGCCATATGAAAATGCATCTGCTGAATATATTGAATCAGTTGGGTGCTTCGGAAAAGGAAAAAGAGCAAATTATAGCCTACTTCAAAGAGCGTACGGTAAGCAACGCTGCGGCAAAAGAACGGCTGGAACGAATTAGAAAACCCTAATGCAGGCCACTTATTATAGTAATGGAAAGCTCCTCTTAACTGCAGAATATGGAGTCTTGGATGGTGCCCTGGCGTTGGCATTGCCCACCAAATATGGGCAATCCCTGGAAATACAATCCTCCGATTCCAATTCATTGTATTGGGAAAGTCTGGATGCGAATGGGGAAGTCTGGTTCAAAGCAAACTTTGACCCCAATACGTTCAACCTAGTCTCATCTTCCAATCGGGCAATAGCCCAAACCTTGAAAAAGGTATTGGGTTGGGCCAAGCAACTGAATCCAGAATTTTATGATTCCGTTAAAGGGGTAAAAATAACCTCCCAACTTACCTTCCCAAGAAACTGGGGCTTGGGATCTTCTTCCACCCTAATCAATAACATTGCGCAATGGGCCAGCGTAAATCCTTACGAACTATTGCAAAACACCTTTGGGGGAAGTGGGTATGACATTGCTTGTGCACAACACAATTCCCCCATACTATATCAATTGAAGGATGGAAACCCCATAGTTGAAAGCACCGCCTTTGCTCCACCATTCAAAGACCAGCTCTTTTTTGTTTATCTCAATCAAAAACAAAATAGTAGGGACGCCATTGCCAATTATAGAAAGCAAGCTTTTGATAGGGATACTCTGGTTGAGAAACTGTCCATTCTGACCAAAAAGTTTTTACAGACCGAACATATCAACGCATTTGAGTCACTCCTTCGGCATCATGAAGCGATGCTTTCCAAAGTCCTAAAAACAGCCCCAGTGAAACAAAAACTGTTTCCCGATTATTTCGGAACCATAAAAAGCCTAGGTGGATGGGGTGGTGATTTTGTTCTGGTAACAGGTAATGAAAAAACCCCCGACTATTTTAAAGTCAGGGGTTTTGATGTTGTGGTTCCTTTTAAGAATATGGCACTCTGATTCCCAACTGCCTATAATTACCTTAACGTGAAGACAACACGATCCACTAATAGAAAGTGGCGCGATTATCCTCAATCTCAGATCCCTCTTTTAAGGCATCATATACACCTGCGTTTACAGAATTGCGGTTTTGTCCGATCAAGGTACTGGTGAACGTGCTGTAATTGGGAAGATTAACGGCATCGTCCTTTTTGGTCAATTTCACCATAAACACCCCTGTTTCCCCCTTAATCAGGGGCGAGTTTTCCCCTTCAGCCAACGAAAATGCTTTTCCAACCACCAAAGGTTCCCGTCCTGCCCCAGGGATGGTCGGGGCTTTTCTGGTTACTGCTGAGGCATTGGAGGTCGTTACCCCGTGATTGGTGGCAAAATCTTCCAATGTGGTAACCGTAGCCTTACCCATAATTTGCCCAGCCTTTTTTTCCCTTCGGATTTTAGGCAATGCCTGTGAAGAAGCATCTTCCACGGACATGGTTCCCTTTTTATATTTTTTGGTCAGTTGCACAATGGCATACCCATTGGTCAAATCAAAGCGTTTGATATCACCAACATTGGTATCCTCATTAAAGGCCCATTGCACAATAGTTCTTTGAGAATTCAATCCGGGTAGATTTTCATCCATTTCCTTGATTTTATTTACCGGACGAACGGTAAAGCTTCCTTCTTTTGCAATATCCGTAAATGCTTCCGGCTCTGCATCCGTAACCGCCATTTCCAACTTTGTGGCATCGGTGAACAACATATTGACGGTCTCCTCAGAAGGTTGAATTTCCCTTGAAAGTGTCGCGACCTGAACAATGTCCTGTTTGTCATCTACTTTAATGATGTGGAATCCAAATTCAGTTTCCACCAAACCAATGGCGCCTACTTCATTTCCAAAACAAAAATCATTGAATGCATCGGCCATGATACCTTCCTGAAAGTAGCCCAGGTCCCCCCCTCTGGGCGCAGAAGGTCCATCGGAATTGTCCCTTGCCAAAGTGGTAAATTCGGCGTCCGTCTTTTTTGCCTCAGCCAATATCTCATTGGCTTCTTCCTCCGCTTCTTCTTTTGTTCTTGTAATATCTGGGTTGGCCCTCGTTGCCCCTTCATAGGCAAATAAAATATGGCTCGCTTTTACCGAACCGTTGGGCTTTCGTGCCATGATCCGTGATACTTTAAAGAAATCACCATCCCTATAAGGGCCATAAATTTCCCTATCGCCAAGATTAAAAATGCTATCCGCTGCGACCGCAGGTAAGTCCTTTTTGGCTTTGAAGATCGTATCAAACTTCGCATCTGAATTCCGGTCCAAAAAAGCGGCCATAGTGGTGGTGGTCCTAAAACCCGGAATGGTATCCGTGGTATTTCTTTCCTGAATATATTCGACGGTATCGCCCAAAAGCTGATTCAGTTCTTCCTTTACGGCATTTTCATCAGCAGCCGAGGCCTTCTCCTCAAAGAAAACGAAACGGATATCCCTGGCTTTCTCTTGCTCAAATTCGTCCTCATGCTCTTTAATGTAAGTTGCTATTTCTTCCTTGGAGACTTGAATGGTACTATCTGGAATTGAAGCATAGGGCACCCTAACATATTGGAAATCCACTTTATCATTGGCCAGTTTGTAATCAAACTCCCCTTCGGTCAATGTAGCACCGGTTCCTGCTTTTATGAGGTTAAAATAAATCTGTTCCTTGGCCGATTGCATGATCTGTTTTTCCAATTCCAACCAGTTATCATATAACAGTGGATTGGTTTCTTTCCAATCGGCAATAGTGGCCTTAAACACTTCTGGATTGAATACCCCATTTTCGTCTTGGAAAGAAGGGTCTTGGGCATAGCCAGTATTTTTGATAAAATCAACGATTTGATCGCTCTCCACATCAATCCCCAATTTTTCGAATTGTTGATTGAGTATGGCCCCCCTGATTTCTTGGTCGTATACGCGATTTACCAATTGGGTAGAAGAAAAATTTGGTCCAAATTGACGTTGCGCCTGTTCCAATTTTTTGGTAAACTCCTCCCTGGAGATAGGCTCTCCATTGATTTCGGCAATTGTAGAACCAATCTTTCCTCCAGCAAAATCATTTCCTGTAAACACCCCGGAAATTACAAACGCGAACAGGGCCATACCAATGATTAAGATAAGTACGGTGGTCCGCTTTCTAATGTTTTCTAAAATAGCCATTTATCGATTTTCTTTTGCTTTGATTTTAGTGGGCGAAAATACCATTTTCTTTTCAATTGGAAAAGCCCCTGGAACCCCTACGGATCATTGGGTAACGGTTTTGTATTTACCTCATTCTTCATTAAGGAAGCGTACCTCTACCAAGTCTATTTTATTATTGGATACTTCCAAAATCTTAAAGAGATGCTGGTCCGTTTTTATCTCCTCATCCCGTTCCGGTATTTCTTCCGTGAAGTTGGTTATCAATCCCCCTAGGGTCTCATATTCCTCACTTTCAGGAAGCTGTAATTTGTAGTTTTCATTGATGTAATCCACTTCCAGCCGAGCGGAAAACCGAAACCTATTTTCCTTCAATTGTTCTTCTATCAAATCCGTAGTGTCATGCTCATCCTCAATTTCTCCAAAAAGTTCCTCTACAATGTCTTCAACGGTCATTACTCCGGAAGTGCCGCCATATTCATCCAACACGACCGCCATACTTTTTCGCTTTTTGGTCAGAACATTCAGTATTTCATGTATAAGCATCGTTTCAGGAACAAATTCCACAGGACGTAAAATGTGTTTTATGGTTTTTGGTTTCCTAAAAAGTTCATAGGAATGTACATAACCAATAATCTCATCCACGGTATCTTTATAGACGAGTATTTTGGAATATCCCGTCTCTATGAACAATTTACTGAGGGTCTTTGTGGTTTCATGAAGCTCAATGGCCATAATTTCGGTTCTTGGCACCATAACTTCCCGTGCCTTAACCTCAGAAAACTCCAAGGCATTTTGAAACAACTGTATTTCTGAATCCACTTCGTCCTCTTCTTCAACGGACTCCATTTGTTCCGTAATATAATCCCCAAGTTCTAGTTTTGTGAAAGCCAATTGTACCTCATCGCCATCGGTCTTAAAAAAAGTCTTTAAAATAAAATCGGAAATTTTGATGACCGTCCAAGACAAGAAAGAAAAAAGCAAGTAAAATAAATAGGCGGGAAAAGCCATTATTTTAAGTAGTGTATTGGAATAAATCCGGAACAATACTTTTGGAAGGAATTCGGCAGTAATTAGGATGATAAAAGTAGAAATAACGGTTTGTGAAAAAAGACTGAAATCCGTAAGGAACACCCGTATGACATTGGACTCCGTGGGCAAAAACGTTTGAAACCATACCATCAACAGATCTCCCATGTAAAGGCCATAGACCACTAGTGCGATGTTATTGCCAATAAGCATGGTAGCAATGAATTTGGAGGGTTTCTCCGTTATCCATGACAAAACCTTCGCTAAAAAACCTTCTTGTTTTTTCTCCAGCTCAATATGGATGCGATTGGCAGAAATAAAAGCTATCTCCATTCCCGAAAAAAAGGCTGAGGCAAGAAGGGAAATTAGAATTACAACGAAAGAAACGTCCAATGCTATTTATGAATTATTTCTTGACCGTTTTTCAAAACGTTTACGATACCTTCTTCTAAAAAAGAACATGGAAATGGAAACCACGGCAAAAAAGATAAAAATATAGGTATCCTCAGGGTTTATGGGCCAAAGTGTGATTATCTTATATATTGAAGCTATGGCAACAAATAGATATAAATATTCAGTATACTTTAAGATTTTTGTCATAGCCCTACCCTTCATCTTTTATGGTCATTATACCAAACGTTTTTTGGGCACTAAAAAAAGTGCGTTCCCTATTAAAGTCCATGCCCTGACCTTCCATGATGGTCCCGTCTTCCGGATTAGTGAAGGTAAATTCTTCATCAGTAAAAATCCATTTATTTTTGCGGTCCCAGTATAGTTGTGGTGTTTCCAATTTTTTACCATCATGGCTCTCTATAACGACATTGCCCCTTAGATCCACAAGATTGGTTTGGGAATAAGTGATGGCGTAATCCGCCTTTATTACCGTTTTCTGATTTTCCTCATCAAAAAAATCCACTTGAAGTCCTTTAGGAAATTCTTTATACTTGAACTTTTGATTGTCATAATCCTCGTTTAAGGGACTTTTCAAAATCGCCTTAACCCTACTGGCAGACGAATCGAGAGTTGTCATTTCTTTTGTGGTTTCCGTAAGCGTTAACGTAAAATTGGTGGCCACACCCTGCGGGTAATTCTTTTTCAACGCTTCTTGACCTACCCTTTCATAGCGGTCACCACAACCTATAAAAAGGATTGCCACAACCAAAGTTGTGGCAAATCGCTTAAGATGTTTATGTTCTTTTTTCAACCTTATAAACTGGGCACTTTAACGCTACCACCCACCCAACACTTAAATGTAATGGTTTGGCCTGCTTTCCCAGAATTAAAAATATCTGTCTTTGAAGGTGCTCTTTGCGCATAACTTGACGCTGTTTTGTTCGCCCTGGACGCTAAAGAAGGATCTACACGACCTGCTTTTCTTGCAACCTCAGCTGCCTTCCAGTAAATGGCCCTCTTCTCAAATGGATTTTCACCACAAGCGTTGGCACTGCCAGCGTACAAATTGGCCAATAACAAATACGCTTTTCCATTGGAACTATTGGCACTAATGGCTTTATTTAAATAGTTTCGCGCTTGGGATTTGCTGCTTTTCCTTACTATGGTAGCTACTTTATAAAGGATATTGGATTTTCTGTATGAATCTGTTTCCAATTCCACTGCTTTGTTGAAATCTGCTATGGCACCACTATTATCCCCTTTCTTGGATTTCAATGTTCCCAAATACACATAAACGTCTGCCGAAGGGTCAAGTTCCGCTTGCACCTCTACCATTTTGCTAAACAAAGGGTCGTCCGTACACTCTTTACTGAACATACGCCCCACAGCCCTTTTTACCCAAGTTACATCTCCTTTCTTGGCTTCAAAGCTCTTTTCGTATAATGGAATCAAATTGCCACAGTCTGCCAAATCACCCAACTTGGTGTCAATACTTCCTGAAATTTTACCATACGATTCAGAATTAACCGTGGCTGCTTTTTTCTGCCTTTTTTCCTTTGAAGTAAGCGCTGTACCCGCATCTTCCTTGGCAAGGATTTTTCCTAGGACGTCCGTTAATTTTTTATTTTCTTCCTCTACTTTTTCCGTTACCTCATCATACGTATCGAAAACCGCTTGCAAATCTTTTTTACCGGAATTGTGCAAGTTTACCAAGCTGGAAAAATAGAGGTAAAGTGCTTTTGGATTCTTGAAGTTGGCCCTATCTTCTTTGAAGGCTTTATCCAACATATCAAAAATTTTATCATCCGAAGCCATTTTGTTATCGTACATCATCAGCACTTTGTCAACAGTAACACCAGCCATGGGAAATTTAGCTGGGAAATACTTCATACTGTCATCATGGAGTACTAAAATGTCTTGTATGTAGCCATCTTTGTCCGCACCTGACGAGTTTTTGATCTTGTGCTTTAAAATCCTTTCCCCATAGGAATAAATGGCTCTATTCAGATCTGGACAGGACTCATAAACACTCTTCCATGGTTCATAGGCAGCATCATAATTTTTCACTTTGGCATGTTCCGCAAAAATGGAAAGATTGGTCATACACTCCGGATTTTGCGCTTGGGCAATACTTAAGCCCATCGACATAATCAACGCTGACATCGTTAAGTAGAGTTTCTTCTTCATTTTACTTAATTTAAAGTGGTTAATGTACAAATTTTTATAGTTAAACCTCTATTCTGGTTGATTTTAAGGACTTTATTTATGAATTTTTTAATTTTTTTAGTTCTAATTGATTTTCCTTTTCTGGAACCATAGCGCATTTAAAGAAATTCCAATACTTACGTTGAAATAATTCTCCTCTAAAAGTCCTGCTGCGCGCGTTCCCCTTCTTCCCAGCTCAAAACCGATATTGAGATTGGAGAAACGATCCGTTCCCGTACCAACAATCGGTATACCAAATCCAAAAGTTATGCCAAAATTATTGATTTCCTTTTCGTTCACTACCAGTCCGGTTTCGTCATAACGCAGTCCAGCACGATACGTAATACGATTTAAAATACCCGACAAAGCCGCATAATTGGGAACAAAATACCCTCCCAATGCCATGGTACTGGCATCGGCATAGCTTACGTTGTCCTGCCCCAAAAAGGTGTTTTGGAAGGTACTAAGTTCTTGAAAGGAGTACTCCCCTCCAATGAACCATCTCCGGTCTTCCCCAAAACCAAGTCCAATAGTGCTTCTTGTGGGTATTTTAAGTTCGGTGTTCTTAAGATTCTGTGCCTCCAAATCCACATCAAAAACCTCTATTTCCCCTTGAGTTTCGGAAAAAGAACCTATGGTCCTGGAGTTTTCGGAAACTAAATTGATTTGCGTATCCACTCCTACGTGGGTAAACAGGGTATATTTTCCAATTCTCGGTGTATACGTTCCCCCTATATTTAGATCAAATCCGCTTATCCTGGACTCGCGACTGTCCAAAGTTCCCAATTGCACACCTTCCGTAGTTTCGGAACGGTTGTATTGCAGTGTACCAAAATTAAAATTCCCTGTTACCCCCAAGGAAACATTTTTAATAGGTTCAAAACCAAAAGAAACAAATACGCGATTTAATCCTCCCTCACCCACAAACACATTTCTAACGGTATCCTGTTCAGCATTTATGGATTCCGTGACCAAATCGTAACCCACCGAAGTAAATGGTTGAATTCCCAATCCAATCCCTGCATTTTTAGCTATGGGAAATCCTATCGCCAAATAATCCAAATTGGTAACTGAGGTTCGCTGGGTCGTAAAATTATCCCGCAGTTGTAGTTCCCGGTGGGTAATTCCCGCGGTATAGGTCGTTAAACGAAGTTTGGAAAAAGCTGCAGGGTTTCTGAGATTGATATGGATACTATCCCCATACATCTGTAGGCCACCCATCTGCCTATTGTCAATAGTTCCGTTGTTTCTCGTATCGCCTACGCCAAAATATGAATATGGGGAAATAGTACCGTTTTGAGCATAGATGCCAAATGAAAGCAGGCATACCAATGCTATCAAAAGATTCTTGACCATTTATTGTTTATTGTATTCCAGCAGGTAGTTCAACCCTTGCAGTAGGAATTTAGAATTGGCAAATATGGAATTTTTTAGCCGTTTGGCAAAAAAATGGGAATCCCCGCCTGTTAAAATAACTGTTAAATGTTCAAAGCGGTTTTTATATTGATCAATGGTTCCATTCAATTCATGACAAATTCCCTGTACCACCCCGTTGTGCATGCTGTTGGCGGTTGAGTTGCCAATAAAATCCAATGGGATTTCCGGCTCCAAAAGCGGTAACTTTTTAGTGTTTTGGTGCATCGCCTCATAACGCATCTGCAATCCCGGTGAAATGGCACCACCTAAATATTCACCGCTACTATTAATAAGGTCATAGGTGATACAGGTTCCCATATCGATAACCAAGGTATTATCCTTGGGATAATGATAAAAGGCCGCAGTAACTAGGGCAATTCTGTCCATGCCCAGTGATTGTGGGGTGGCATAGCTATTTTTAAAGGGTGCTTTGGAGGCAGGGGAAAGGATATGCACCTTGCAAAAAAGGGAAAGGATTTCGAACTGCTTCTTATCCAAATCCCCTACTGATGAAATTATAGCATGTTCAATCTTGGGATATACCTCAAAAAGTTCCTTGATTTTTGAAACATACCGTAACGATTCGGAACGCTGTTCAATGAGTAACTTCTGTTTGTCAAATACAGCATACTTTACCAAGGTATTCCCAATATCTACCACAAGGTTCATAGATCAAAGTTCGGGAAACCAAAAAAAACGGAAGTGTTTTTCTAGGCAGAAGTTTGTAAATCCTATATTTGAAATTATATTTGCAGCCCTTTTAAGGGAAATCATAAGGTACCTTAGCTCAGTTGGTAGAGCAACGGACTGAAAATCCGTGTGTCCCTGGTTCGATTCCTGGAGGTACCACAGAAGAAACTCGTAACATACTATAAACAGTAACGTTGCGAGTTTTCTGTTTTTAACCGGCTGCTCCACAGGGTGCTTGTAATGAACTTCGAAGAAATAAACACTTCTGTCCTCCTAAAAATGGCGATTTCCAGCTTTGTCGCCAATCCTTTTGGACCAACTATATAA
>JBCDBE010000007.1:0-53285 GCA_039184365.1 Bacteroidota bacterium
ATCCACTTGGAAACCAGATTATGCATAAAGTTTATTAGGTAAATTATCGACTCAAGGTCTTCCAAGATTCTTTTTAGTAGTAAATTGTAGTTGGTCTCTAGCAAGATACGATACTTTTTAGCTCAAGAACACGCATACTTTGAACCGAACATGGATTCATGGAAAAGAGAAAGTTTTTAAAACGATTGGGGCAAACAGCTATCGCCAC
Organism: Bacteroidota bacterium; assembly: GCA_039184365.1. GTDB lineage: Bacteria > Bacteroidota > Bacteroidia > Flavobacteriales > Flavobacteriaceae > Croceivirga. Next base: position 209 of record JBCDBE010000007.1, read on the forward strand.
CCCATTTTTGACCATGCCGTTGGATGGGTTTTCCCAAAACCAACCCCTTCCCTATCCAGAAAAAGATGAAGGGGCATTTTGGAAACGTATTCGAATGGATTACGTCTTAAAACCGGATTATATCAATCTGGAGAACGGCTACTACAATTTTGTTCCAACCCCAATTTTGGAAAAATACATGGCGCATGTGGAAAGGGTCAATTACGAAGCCTCATACTATATGCGAACCGAACAGTGGGACAATAAAAATGCTATTGCGGCGCGCTTGGCGAAATTGGTGAACTGTTCAGAAAAAGAACTTATAGTTACACGAAATACTACCGAATCCTTGGATATGATCATTGGTGGTTTTCCGTGGGAAAAAGGGGATGAGGCTGTTTTTGCCAAACAGGATTATGGTGCCATGCGCATCCACTTCCGCCAACAACAACATCGCTTTGGGATAGTTTGTAAAGAGGTTTCCCTGCCCAACCACCCTTCTTCTGATGAAGAGATTGTCCAACTTTATGAATCGCAAATAACCCCAAGGACCAAATTGTTGATGGTCTGTCATATGGTAAACATTACAGGACAGATCCTTCCTATTCGGAAAATATGTGACATGGCGCATTCCTATGGAGTGGAAGTTATGGTTGATGGTGCCCATACCGTTGGGCATATTGAGGTGGACATTACTGCTCTTGATTGCGATTATTATGGTTCCAGTCTACATAAATGGTTGAGCGTTCCCCTTGGTGCAGGCTTGCTCTTTGTGAAAACGAAGCATATCCCAAAAATCTGGCCTCTATTGGCTGAACATGAGAAAGATCGTACCAAAATAAGGAGGTTGAACCATACCGGAACGCACCCCGTGCATACTGACTTAACCATCAATGATTCTATAGACTATTTGGAAATGATTGGCCTGGAGCGCAAGGAAAAGCGTTTGCGGTACGTTCAGCGGTATTGGAGTGAAAGATTGCGAAAAGTGGAAAATGTGGTGGTCAACACACCAGAGGAACCACATCGAAGTTGCGGAATAGCAAACGTGGGTATCAACACGATAAAGCCCCACAATTTAGCACAAGCTTTGTTGGATGAGTTTAAAATATGGACGGTGGCCATTGACCAAGAGAACGTTCAAGGGTGTAGAATTACACCAAACATTTATACAAATGAAGAAGAGCTTGACCAGTTTGTGTTTGCCATGACAACCCTCGCCAAAAGAACTTAATGGGAGATATAATCCTTGAGTTTTTCCGGGCCTTCCAACAACACCCTCACAATTTGTAAGGTGCCATCTGGTTTGGTGTCAATATGCCATTTAATAAGTGAAATCTCCCCATTGACCAATTCTATCCCTGTGATACTACGAGGGTGAACACAACTTCCGTCATTAAAGAAGGGTATCTGACCGGGCTCAGGAAACCGTGGTCTGTGGGTGTGCCCTGTAATGGTAATCCTTAATTTGTTCCGTAAAATCCACTTTTTGATACGCTTTTCAATGCGAATCAGCTCCTTGTAGTTTTTTGCTGGGCTTGTTGGATCGGCGATGCCTACAACTTGCAGGGGTTTCCATAAAACACGGACCAAAAAACGACCAATTTGCCAAAAATTATAATTCCACCAATCGGCTTGATGCCCATGACAGCAAAAGAGCTCTTGCCCGTTTTCCCTATGTTTTAGGATAAGGCCCTCATGGAAGGTGATGTTTCCAAAAAGTTCAATATCCTTCCCGTCAATCGGTTCAAAGTAACTGGAAAGATGTTTGTTGACATAATTCGCATCGCGATATACCATATCATGGTTTCCCCATACCATATGCAGTCGGTTTTCCAAATGAAATTTTTTTAAAAGTTGGAAAACATTTTTATGCGCCTCAAAAATGGCTTCAAAGTGCAGGTTTTCCCAAAGCTCATCGCCATCGCCCAATTCGCAGTACTGGAAACCCTGCCTATGGTAATGGTTTAAGGCATGAAAGTAGATATTTCTATTGTTCGCAAAATCATCGGCAAAACTATTGTCCCCCCTATGGCAATCACTGAAAAAAATAAATTTTGAGGTATCATCGAACGGAATGATTTTGGCTTTTTTGTATGCTTTGGTAAGGCGTGAGTTGGAAGACATACCCTAAATATCCTAAAAATGTCCAATAAACCATAAACAAAACGTTAACTAACAATAATCCATATCTTTTGTAACTTTAACCTAAGAACAACGACCAATTATGGCAATGAAGGAAAATTATACAGGAGAGGTTCCATTGATTCAGCTGGTTAGTTTTAACAAGTTGTTGGAACACTATGATAAGCAGGCCAAAAGTAAGGACAAGTTGCTTGCGGAACGGGCGAAGTACATTTTGGATGTTGCCGCACCATATCCAGAATTAAGGGAAGGTTTTAACGACCTATCGATTATAGAACAAAGAAAGGATATCATTGAGGTTATCCTGACCGACACCTTCTCGTCCATTTTAACAAATAATGAGATCAAGGCGGCATCAATACCCTTCACTAATCTGGTTTTCAATTCTTCCGAACGGTTCAAAAAGATATTGGCGGATGCGGGAGAAGGCTTTGAACTTGAAATGCGAAACCTGCCTGAAGACCTTCACTACATCATGCAGGCTACCGTAATTCTCAATTTCCAGTATGGCTTTAAGATGGATTTTAAACGTCCCTTGTTTTATGATATTCCTGATGCCAATGGGGTGATGCGGCACTATCGCATTTTGTATAATGCTGATTTTATGGAAATCTCACCCAACAAAAATGCCAAGGATTTGACCCAATCAGACATAGACGAATTGTTGGAGAATTTTGAAGATTTGGATTTGTGGCGCGAAAAAATACCCCCTAACAGCTTTACAGCAAAAGGATTTGTGATTTCAAACATGTTTGACGTTTCGGCGGAACATTCAATTTCTGAGATTAAGTCGACCCTCATTGGCAATAACAAAAGGGGTAGCGATAACTTTATGGATAGCTTCCAGGATACCTTTCGGTCACTGTTCAATCTAAAGAACATCAATGTTGGGTTCACGGGCTATGACCCCAATACCAACCGCTTTTTGAAGATTCATGGAAAAGGCATTGAGAGCCATCTGTTAAAAGGCAAGGAAACTGAGTCCTGTGATGCGATGCTATGTGATTACTCTTATCACAAGTTACTTGATGAAACTGCTTTTTATGCAATTTCGAACGTGGAAAAGTACTACAAGAAATCCAAAGGAAGCCAACCCTATAAAAATTTACATGAGCAAGGTGTAAAAAGTGCCATCTTAGCTCCTATTGCTGATGAAGGAACCCTTTTGGGCGTTCTTGAACTCGTCTCGGACAAGAGGAACGAGCTCAATAGTATCAATGCCAATAAGCTATTGGATGTGATGCCATTCATTGTTTCTGCGGTGTTGCGGTCCATTGAAGAAGAACAAAACTTGATAGACGCTATTATTCAGCATGAATGTACTACCGTACACTCTTCTGTATACTGGAAGTTTCAGGAAGAGGCCAAACGCTTTATGAACGATGAATTAAATGGTCAAGAACCTTCTTTTGATGAAATTGTTTTTAAAGAGGTGTATCCCTTATATGGTCAGATCGATATTAAAGATTCATCCAAGGAACGCAATTTGGCCATTCAACGGGATTTAATGATTCAACTTTCTGAAATTCAGACGGTTTTGGAAATGGCGCACAAGAAGTTAAAATTGCCCATTTACGAAGAGTTGACGTTTAGGGTAAACAATCATCTGGAAGAAATAAAAGATACCCTTTATACCCATAGCGAACAGGCCATTTTTGATTTCGTACAGGAAGAGGTCAACCCAGCGTTTCATCATTTAAAAAGGGAGGACAAAGAGATTAAAAGATTGATTGAGACGTATGAATCGCAGATTGATGCTACTACTGAATCATATTATGACCACCGGCGCAATTACGATGAAAGTGTCATGGAAATCAATATGAAATTGGCTGCTTTGTTGGATAAAAAACAGCAAGAGTCCCAAGTTATGTTTCCCCATTATTTTGAACGCTATAAAACGGATGGGGTGGAACACAATATGTATATCGGTAGTTCCATTGCCAATGACCGCACTTTTGATTCATTGTACTTGAACAATCTAAGGCTTTGGCAATTGCAAACTATGGTGGAAATGGAAAACAAGCATTACTCCTTAAAACCCCATTTGCCCGTTCAATTGGATGTTGCTTCCCTACTGCTTGTTTACAGTACACCATTGGCCATTCGTTTTCGAATGGACGAGAAAAAATTTGATGTGGACGGCACGTACAATGCACGCTATGAAATTATCAAAAAGCGCATAGATAAATCCACCATTAAGGGAACCAATGAGCGATTGACCCAAAAGGGGAAACTGGCCATTGTCTATTCCCAGAAAAAAGATGAACGAGAGTATTTGCGATACGTTCATTTTTTAAAGGCCAAAGAGTACTTTACCAATAATATTGAAATCGTGGAATTGGAAGGATTGCAAGGAGTCACTGGATTAAAGGCTATCCGAGCTGAAATTCTTTATAAAACGGACGCTTCATCCGAAAAGACCTATACCTATGATGATTTGATGGAGGAGCTGAAGAATTAACCCAACCTCGCTGCGCCGCCAAAAAAATGAAAAGCAATTCCAAAAGCAATTACGGAAATCACGATACCTATAATAAATATGGTATACGTCAACCGTAATATCTTGTATTTTTTATTCAACACCAGTCCCAAAAAATAGAGATCCTTGGTCAAGGAAGAATAAATATACTCCTTGTCTTTTACCAATTCCTGAATGGCCCACTCATAATCGTTCAGGCTCATTTTGTGAAAATTCCCAAAGAAAAGTAGGTTTACCTTTTTTTGTTCCACGTCCTGCTTGGTGAATTTACCACTGGTCACATTGGGTCGTGTGGCCAATACGGCCAAAACCATTGAAATGACACTAAAGGTGATAAAAATAACGGTGGGATAAATCAAATATGCATTGGTAGGATTATCCAGTTTTGGAATCAGGTTCGATAAAGCCACGGAAATAATGATGGCGTTTACCGATAAAAGTATGTTTGACTTGGTATCTGCAATGTCACTGAGGGTTAAGTGATTTTTTAAGGTAACCCTAAATAAGGTCTGTATTCCCCTATCTGGGCTCTCACTTTTGTATTTGGCTTTTAAGGCTTCTTTTTTGGCAATGTCTTTTTCCTCCTTTTTTTCCTTTACCAATTGCTTTAGGTTTTTCTCCTTGCCCAATTCCCAATACTCCTTTGCGTACTGTGTAAAGAATTTATGCTCATTGCGAAACATTTTTATGTTGATGTCCCGCCATTGTCTTTGTGAATAGGTGGCAACCCCTAAAAGTTCCAATTCTTCCCTTAGAAAATCGGTGGTTTCCCAGTAACTTTTCTGTGCAAAATGGGAAGCATCTGCATCACGGATGATTTCTTCCATCAAATTGGTCGGGGTATGGTAGCGTTCGGTAGCTAAAATTAACGCTTGGATATTTTCAATGGCTTCCGCTTCGTAAGCTTCGTTCTTCAAAAAACCGGCGGCAACTTCACTGCTGCGCTTTTCATGCTGATCGGTTCCTTGGGTATACCCGGTGTCATGAAACCATGCGGCCAGTAACAGTTCTTCTTTTTTTTGAGGTTCCATATCGTGATGTTCCAAAAGCTCTTTTGTACTTTTTACTACCCGTTGCGTATGCTTTAAATTGTGATATAGAAACTTTGGGTCCAACTCCGTTTCCAAAAGTTTTGTAACAAAATCCTCAGCTTTTTGAACGATTTCCGACATAGTTGTATATTGAAGAATCCAAAATACAAATTTTGGAACTAAGCTCGTAACCATGAAAAGAATTTACCTGACCGCTACGATTCTGCTTTTTATATCAAGTTGTGCAACTTACGAGGCAAAATATGCCGATTTTGATTCAATTAAATTGGCATCCAACAGTCAACGGCAACAGCCCATCCATACCTTTTATTTTATAGGGGATGCCGGTTTGTCACCGATGGGGGAACTGAACCCTGTATTGAAAGCTTTTCAAGCTGAGTTGTCCACTGCACCTAAAAATAGTACGGCCATTTTTTTGGGGGACAATAGTTATCCGGCCGGATTACCTAACAAGGATGACAAAAAGGGACAGGATAATGCGAAAAACCATTTGGATGCCCAAATTAAAAGTGTGGCAAATTTTAAGGGGCAAACACTTTTTATCCCTGGAAACCATGATTGGTATTCTAATGGATTAAAAGGATTAAAGCGGCAAGAAAAATATATTGAAGACCATCTGAAAGAAAAAGATGTATTCCTTCCTGAAAATGGATGTCCTATGGAAAAAGTTGAGATTAGTGACGATATCGTTCTCATCGTTATTGATACGCAGTGGTACTTGGAGGATTGGGACAAACATCCTGGTATTAACGATGATTGTGAAATAAAGGATAGGGGGAAATTCCTGGAGGAATTGGAAGGCCATATCAAAAAAAATAGGGGCAAGACCACCATTATAGCCCTACATCATCCTATGTTCACTTATGGATCCCATGGTGGACAATTCTCCTTTAAACAACATATTTTCCCAACAGGAGGCAGCTTCCCGCTGCCCTTTTTGGGAACACTGGCAAATGTACTTCGAAGGACGACCGGGGCCTCCAACGCGGACCAATCGAACAAAATGTACAATGAACTAAAAAAACGAGTGGTAACATTGGCCCAATATTCAGAAAAGGTGATTTTCGTTTCGGGTCATGAACATACCTTACAATACATTGTTGAAGAGAATACGCCACAGATTGTTAGTGGTTCCGGGGCTAAAAAGGGAGCTACTCGACTATTGAATGGCAGCCAATTCTCCACTGGCCAAATGGGATACGCAGTTTTAAATGTGTATTCCGATGGTTCTTCAAATGTAAAGTTTGTTGGGGTTGAGGACGATTCCAAAACAAACTTATTTGAATCCCAGGTGCTTCCACCAAATCGAAAGGTTGTAGAATTTAAAGGCGATTTGAATTTTCCATCATATGTGGAAGCGTCCATTTATACGGATGAAGAAGTAGATAAAACCGGATTTTACAAATGGGTGTGGGGAGAACGCTACCGAAAATACTATTCCACCAAGGTAAAAGCATCTACGGTAGATTTAGACACCCTGTATGGAGGATTGATACCCATTCGAAAAGGTGGGGGAAACCAGTCAAAATCGTTGCGGCTACAGCACAAAGATGGTCGGCAGTTTGTTATGCGTGCACTTCGGAAGAGTGCGGAACTGTATTTACAGGCGATGGCCTTTCAAGAAAAATATGTCGTGGGTGAGTTCGAAGATACGTTTACGGAATCCATCCTCAAAGATTTTTACACAGGATCACACCCTTATGCCCCCTTCACTGTTGGAGTGCTCTCAGATGCCGTAGGAATTTATAATACCAATCCAAAATTGTTTTATGTGCCGAAACAAAGGGCCTTGGAAGACTTCAATAGTGAGTTCGGAGATGAACTTTATATGATTGAAGAGCATGTTTCTGAGGGGCATGATCTGGAGAGTTTTGGTAAAACCAAGAAAATAGAAAGCACCGATGATTTGATTAAAAAGCTTCGCAAGGATGAAGAATACCAATTGGATGTAAAGGCCTATGCCAAGGCCCGCCTTTTTGATATGCTTATCGGTGATTGGGACCGTCATGTGGATCAATGGCGTTGGGCCCAGTTTAAACAGGAAGATGGTACGAAAGTCCTTCAGCCAATTCCAAGAGACCGTGACCAAGCATTTTCCATTATGGGTGATGGTGCTTTGATGTCCTTTGCCAGTAGGGCTATACCTTCCCTTCGCTTGTTTGAAGGTTTTCAAGAAGAATTACGAAGCGTTAGGGGTTTCAACTCTTCTCCCAAGACTTTCGCCCTTGATATGGCCCTGCTGTCCGAAACTACTTTGGATGATTGGGTAAATCAGGCTGAATTTCTTCAAAAGCATTTGGATGCTTCAACTATTGACAAGGCTTTTAAGGAGTTTCCAGAAGAGGTACGGGATGAAACGGTTGATTGGATTAAAGCCACTTTTTTGAAGCGGAAGGAAAGTTTGGTTGAAGTGGCCAAAGAATATTATGGGATTTTGAATACATACAGTGTGGTCACCGGCACCGATAAGGACGATTACTTTGTGATATCTGAAATTGATGGGGGCGGTTTGGATGTTAAGGGCTATCGAATTAAAGGTGGAAAAAAGGCAGACGTGTTTTTTGACAAAGAATTTTCCCCAGAATTCAATAAGGAAATTTGGGTGTACGGACTTGATGATGATGATGTTTTTGAGGTCGTTGGAAATTCAGGTAAAATCAAGGTTCGTTTGGTAGGAGGTCAAAATAATGATGTTTATAAAATCAATGAAAAAGCTAGAAACGTTCATGTATATGATTTTAAGGAGAAGAAGAATACCTATGATGAAGCATTCGGCGGCAAACTCCATAAAATAAATGATTACGACACCAACACCTATCAGTTTCTAAAGGTCAAAGCAAGTGCCAACCAATTTTTGCCGACCATTGGGTTCAATCCAGATGATGGATTGCGCATAGGTTTTACAAATACCTATACCTTTAATGGATTCCGACAGAATCCATTTACCCAACAGCACACGGTCAATGGAGCATTTTACTTTGCTACAAGTGGATTTGATTTGGGATATGATGGTGAATTTGCCAATGTATTTGAAGGGGTAAACCTGGAGCTGGAGGCAAGATTTACCAGTCCAAATTTTGCCATTAACTTTTTCGGTTTTGGCAACGATACCCCAAATTTTGATGACGACTTAGATCTTGATTTTAATAGGGTTAAGATTGAACAATTTCATTTTTCACCGTCATTGGTCTGGAGGGGCTTTTTGGGTTCCAAGGTGAAACTAGGTGTGAGTTATGAGAATTTTAATGTAGAGGAAACAGATGACCGATTTATTGATGGATTTTTTACAGATCAGGGGAGGGATACCCAGCAAGATTTTTTTGGGGTAAATGCATCTTATGAATACTCGAATTTTGATAATGAGGCCTTTCCTACCATAGGGATGTCATTTTCCCTTGAGGGAGGATATACGGCCAATTTAACGGATTCTGATAGGGCTTTTGGCTATTTTATCCCTTCGTTAACATTTGATTATAGATTAGTTCCAAGTGGCCAACTGGTGCTGGCTACAAAATTTAAGGGACATTTTAATATTGGGGATGATTTTGAGTTTTATCAAGCTGCCAGTATTGGAGCAAATAACGGACTACGTGGATTTAGGTTCCAGCGGTTTACCGGAAAAACGGCTTACTTTCAAAACACCGATTTGCGATTGAGTTTTCGAGAGCGAAAAACAGGGTTGTTGCCGGTGACTCCTGGAATTTATGGGGGATTCGATTACGGTAGGGTATGGTTGCCGGATGAAGATTCTGACACATGGCACAACTCGTATGGAGGAGGGTTTTTTGTAAATGGGGCCGATATTTTATCTTTTAATGCGGGTCTCTTTAACAGCTCGGATGGAATTCGGTTTGCCTTTGGGCTAGGGTTTGGATTTTAGGTCATATTTGTAAAGATTCCGCCCTTTGGTCTTCGATTGCTCGTCCGCAATGAGCAAGGTGTTTTCATCCAAAAAGCATACGGACTCAATCTGGGTGGAATATTGCAAATCAATGGCACTTATTTTAGGTGAAGAGAAATCATTGAAATCAAACTCAGTCAAAAGGTAGATAAACCCATAGCCGATAAGTGCAATGGTTTTTCCGTTTGCCGAAATGTCGGCACCGGTAACTGAACAGTGTTTTTGATCCGTGCAAAGGGTAAATTCGCCAAGGAATTCTGCTTTATGGGTCCCTTTTTTATCGGGTACCCGATAGGCCAAAGTTTTTCCCGAATAGGGTTTTGAGCGATTTTTTGTGAAGATGTAGAAGTAGCCATTCCAATAAAAAAAGCCCTCAGAATCAAAAAGGAAGTCATTTTTTTTGGGTGGAAAATCTTTTTGTTGGGGATAGTAAAACTCAATTTTTTCGGCTTTTGGAGTTTTCTTATCCAACTGCTTCTGAGGGATTCTATAAATGACCAGGTCTTTTCTTCTATTGTCGTTATTACCAAAGTCACCAATGTAGATGGTTCCATCTTGGGAAATGGTCAAATCTTCCCAATCCCCGTTTTTGGCGTTTTCAATTTTGAGTTTTTTTACAGGATTTGCATTGAAATCCAGTTGGTAAAGCACATCTTTGTTTCCATTGTCCTCAATGGCCCAGAGTTTACCCGTTTTGTCAGTATCAATACCTGAAACCTCAGAGAGTTGCAATGGAAAACGCCCTAAATGATCTAGTTTTCCAAAATACGGTTGTTGGGCGCAGGCTTGCATTATCAGCAGAAATCCTGCAAAAAAGATCCATTTATTCATCAGATTCTTTTATGGGCATGTAGACTTCTGCCTTCCATTTTAGCTCTCCACTTCCCAAATTAGGATTATCATAAAAAACCTCGATAGGTTTCAAAGTTACTTCAATATTATTTTTTTTAGCATAGTCCATTAAGGCGTACCATGCCCTGTCCGAGGTAATGTAATTTCCATTGTACTCCGCTTTCAAAGCTCTTTTCGAAAAGATGCGTTTGTACTTGATATCTGTTCCGATAGGTAACTTTTCAGAGCGAATGAATGGCTGTCCAAAATTATAGTAGAGACTATCATTCTCCATATCCCATTGGGTCACCTCCAACATGGGCGGGCCATCCAGTTCTACCCCATTATTTGCAAGTTTGTTGGACAGATAGGAGAGGTTTTGCATCATACCTCCTGCTTTTTGAAATTGAGTCGATTTTATGGGGACATAGGCAATATACTTGGTAGGAATATCTTCCTCACCTATAATAGTTACTTTAATTCTCTTGGTGTGGTCATTTAGATATTCCATAAAGTCAAGAACTGTTTTTTTGCTGCGCTTCACAAAATCATTTTCTTTAAACGGAACTTGGATTTTATTCATCAGACTATGGTTCACATCTTTAACATTAACAATGACTTTTGAAGTAGAATCGGTAAGGGATTCAATTTTCCAACTGTAAACCTGTGTAGAATCCCCGAATTTCACTTTTTGCAAAAGATGGTACAGGTCATCTTCCTGTCTAATTTTATGCCCTGTGTCTAAGGTCTGCCCCCATAGTTTTAAGGTTTGGTTGATGGTGCCTGGAATAGCATTGGCCTGAAAACGAACGGTGTAATCGTAAGGTTTAATGAATAGATACCATAGAAGTCCCCCTAGAATAATCAAAATAAGCCCATAAGCTAGTTTCTTCATTTTCATTTAATTGGTATAAGCAACTTTGTCCTCTTTTTTCATGTTCAAATGGTCCACCACAAAGGTGCCAAGGTCTTTCCCTTGTTTTATTCCTACTTCTACAGCCGCTCTATAATGGATGCCACCGTACATTCTGCTGATTGCCGCTTCTTCGGCCGCAGCAGTAAATGAGGGGAAAGAACGAACAGGCAACCCATATTGAACTTCGGTGTCATCGTCAAAAGCGAAATTGTCACCATAAATACTAGTCAAGGCCACTGCCGAAGCTCCTGATACCACACTGTGACCACTGGTGTACTCCGGAAATGGAGGGGTTTGCAGTACGGGTTCCCAATTTTCGTCAATGTGCTCGTTGATGAGTGTTTCCGGTCGAATAAGATTACTTCGGTATTTTTCATCCCAGCAACTGATAAAGGCATCCATAATGGCAATGGAAGTTTTGGTATATGTAAGCACCGTTTTGGCGATATCTGCATTGGTATTTCTTGCAGCGATTTTGGCAATGCCAATCCAATGTGCACCAGGTGTAATTTTTTTGGTTGCAAACATTAAATGGCCACGTGTGACCGAAACATAGGGATTACAGTCCCAAAACTGCGCTATGGCCACTTCTTCTGAACTGTCTCCTTTTGAAGTAATCTCATTGCTGATATCGTAAACTTCTTTTACCTCATTGAAAAAATCAGAGCTTTCATCCATGGAAAATGGTGGGGGTGGCTTTGGCTTGAACTGTCCGGCTGAATCGATTACAAAAGGACGTATCTTGTTCCAATGTGGTTCAATACCATCCATATAGGCGGGAGGGGTAGGCTGCCATCTTGAGGGTTCACCCGTGTCTACCGAAAATTTTGGCATAGTACGGGTCTGTTTGTAATTATCCTTATCCATCCATTTCGCAATATGATCCGAGACCTCAAGGCCGTATGCCTTTGAAGCGTTGAAAACCTCTTCGTTGGTATCTCTCCATGTGCCGTAAAGACTGTCTCGATAGGCCGTTATCATATCTTCGGAAAAAATGAGCATTCTACTTAAGTCCATATGTGCAATCAAAGCCGCCAACTCAAGGTTGATGTTTTCTGATGTAGGCTCAGGAATGGGTGGGAGGTCAGTCAATTGACCTGCCAAGGATTGATAATCCCTGTTGTTTTTTGCAATAACTTCATAGGCCCCAATATTTGGATAGGCATAAATTCTACTTGCCACCGGGGGAGAAAAGATATCATGTACCATCACCTCGGTCACCTTATCAACAGATGCGTGGAAATCTTCTGATGTTATCTCAATGGGCTGCTTTTCCTTAGAGCAGGAAAAGAGGGTAATGGCAAAAATTAATGAAAACTGTACTTTTTTCATTTTCAATTGTATTTGGAATTGATTTTATAAACTTCTACTTCGCTATCATTATAAACAGCCAATAGATAGGTCACCCCGTTAATGGAAAGGGTATCTAAATGTCGTATGGATTTATGTGTAAGGTCCAATCCTAATTGATTGCCCAAAATTATTTCATTTTCAGATTTTATCAAGGCACCTGGGAACGAATCAAACCGACCATGATAGGGTTTTACCCCAAAATAATTTCCTCCTGCTAAAACATCAGGATGGCCGTCAACATCAAAATCAAAGGATACAAAATCCATAATTGGGGACGTCTGTAAGGTGTTGGGGAAGGCAATGAATTCAAAGTCTCCATCTATATTTTTTAAATAACCAGAGGCCAAGGTGTTCACTTCAAGTATTTGTGCCTTTTCCAATTGCTCAGCGTCAAAAATATCCTCAACGGATTTTCCGGCAAAAGAGGAATAGGTATTGAACTTCTTGCGGAGAGAGACCATTTGTGCGGCCAGTGCATCCAAACCTTCGATTGTATAATACGTACCATTTTTCTCGAAGGCCGTAACGGTTTCGGTTTGCCCGTTGTTATCAAAATCTGAATAGTACAGTCGTAGTGGAAATTTTTTGGAGGCATTGAATTTACTATTGAGTCCCCAATTGCCCAATAGATAATCCATATCGCCATCATCATCAATATCAAAAGGGTGGATACGCTGCCAAAGTCCAGATGAACTGAGTTTTGTGCTTTCAACCAGTGTTCCGGCGGAGTTTTTAAAGAAACGAGGGGACATCCATTCACCGACCACAATAAGGTCTTTTGAACCGTCTTGGTCAAAATCGTCCCAAATGGCATCGGTGACCATACCGGACAGTTTAAAATCACGGTCAATTTCAAACGTTCCGTTTTGGTTGATGAGAAGATAAGAAGGCACTTCTTTGCCAAATCGGGCCGTTTCGGTCTGCCCCCCAATGAAAACATCCAAGTCACCATCATTGTCGTAGTCAAAAGGTTTTACCACGGAAGTATTCTGAAAAAACTCTGGAAAATCAGCTTTAATCCATCCGGAAGCAGTTGAGGTATAAAGTTGGTCTATCAGGGGTTTGGAAGTACCGAAAAAGTCACCACCGCCATTTCCAACCAGTAGGTCATTGGAATTATCCCCATTAAAATCAGCAATGAAGGCCGAAATATTTTCGGTAATGGAATCATTTTTTGCGGTTACCAGTTCCATCGGTTGAAAACTGTCTTGCTTTTGGATGAAAACCGTTGAAGGAATAAACTTTGAACCACCAAAGAACAAGTCCTCCTTGCCATCATGGTTGATGTCACCTTTTGCAAAAGCAGGACCTCGATCCGAGAGACGATATGGGATGAGTTTTTCCCGGTTAAAATCCAGATAGTTGTCCTCTACATGTGTAATGTATATACCAAGGTTGGTAGTGTCTTTTTCAAACAGGGGTGTTTTCCTCCTTTTTTTATTCGGATTAAAGGCTTTTCTTGTGTCTTCCAGAGCTATTTTGAGGGTTTTATTGACTGGAATATTGGTCAGGGTTTGATAGGTGTTATCCGGCCAAACTACCTGCAGTGAATCGATTTGTTCTTCATCATCCAAGCCAAAATGAAGAATGGGCTCGGAGCTGGCCTGAAAACCTCGCGCCGGGAATAGTTCTTTGAACTGAAGTTTATCATTACCATAGAGATATACCTTTGATCCAATTCCAAAGGTGTTTTTTTCTCCATACGCCAACTTCACCTTGATGTAATTTGCGGAGTTATCAACCTTGTTTTCGTAGATGCTGGCAATAGCGTTGAGATTGTTGACCACGATATCCAAATCTCCATCATTATCCAAATCCCCGTAAGCCGAAGCACCAGAAACTAAGGCGTCATCAGCCATCCAACTATTGGATTTATCCGAGAATGAGAGATGGCCGTTGCCTTGAAAAATATAGTTTTGGGTCATTCCAGATGGAATCATGTCCAAGGCCTTTTGGTCCACCAACTTGGTATTGTTGATTTTATTCTGAATCTGTTTGTTGGAAATGAATTTGATGAAATCCAAATCATTGGGACGTTTGGGAATTCCGTTGGTCACAAATAAGTCTTGATTTCCGTCTTGGTTGTAATCCCCAAAGAGGGCGCTCCAACTCCAATCAGTGGCGGCGACCCCACTCAAAAGTGCGGTTTCCATATATTTTCCATCGGGTTGGTTCACATAGAGCATGTTTCTTGTGAACTGGTAATGATATCCAAAATCTTGAATCCTGATTTTTTGAACCTGCAAGTTGTCATCCCCCTCAGAGGCTTTTAAGGGAACTTCATCTTTGGGAAGCATATCCAGGGAAATTAAATCAGGTAACCCATCGTGGTTGATATCTGCAACATCATTGCCCATAGAAAATCGAGAAGTATGTCCAAAGTACTTTCTCAAACTTTCAGTAAATGTCCCATCCCCATTGTTGAGGTAGTAATAGTCGTCTTCATGGAAATCATTGCCCACGTAAATGTCTGGATAGCCATCTGAATTAAAATCGGAAACGGCGAGTCCCAGACCATAACCGTTTATTCCTCCGTAAATACCAGACGCCTCACTCACATCAATAAATTTTCCTTTGTCATTTCTAAGAAGTTTATCCCCCGTTTCATAATTACGCCGATAACGCAAATCCGCTTTCCCATAAGATTCTGAGGTATGGACGGCGTGATTCAATAGGTACAGGTCCAAGTCGCCATCCAAATCATAATCAAAAAAGGATGCTGAGGAGCTATAGGATTCAAAATCCAGACCGTATTCCTGCGCCTTTTCTGAAAATGTAAGGTCGCCATTATTGATGAAAAGTTCGTTGTATCCTCCAAAACCATTGATGCCCACCACCGCACACACATAAATGTCCAGTAAACCATCGCCATTGACATCTGCCATAACGGTGCCTGTATTCCAATCACTTTCACCAGAAACGCCAGCCCGATCGGTGATGTCCTCGAATTTCATACCGCCTTTATTCAAGTACAACTTGTTTTCTGTTTGATTGCCTGAGAAGTAAATGTCAGCAAGTCCGTCATTATTGATATCTCCAACAGCAACGCCGCCACCATTGTAGAAATAGAGATAATCCAAAATGTTAAGGTCGTCAGTTTCCGTAAGCGCATTGGTGAAATCAATACGGGTTTCCCTAGGTGATGGATTCTTAAAAAGCTCTCCCCCTTTGGAGCATCCAATGAATACTGAACCTAAAATATAAACGAATGCTTTCCTCATTTTAAAGCAAATATTTTGGGTTTTCCATCATTGATGGCCGCAATCAAAAATCGATTCCCGTTTTTATCCGTAACCGCTTTTAATTGTTTGACCTCATCACGTATAAAAAAACCACTTTCATCATAGTTTTGCCATTCAAAGTTGAAACTACCATCACCCAAAAGGACATTGCCATAATTGGCATCCAATCGTGAAAATTGGGGTTTAAATTCAAAGTTGTTTCCTGCCATGACCAAATCAAGATGCCCATCATTATTGACATCGGTACAATTAATGTCGCAAACACATGAAAACTGCACCCTTGGCGGTAATTTTTGGATTTTAAATTGGCCATTGCCTTCATTAATGGCCAGTACAGAGGCGGAAACCATGCTTTTTTTTACAATGGATTGTTCCATAATTTCTTTTTGGAACAACTCCTGAATGGTCCTCTTTGCATATTCCGATGCCCTGAGATTTTCCTTTTTTAGGGATACCAATTGGTTGGTCACTTCTTTTTTTTGATGAATGGGATAGTCTTTCCCATCTTCAGTAATCGTTACCAGCTGTTCAATGGTGCCGTTGTTATCAAAGTCATTGATCCATAATTTCATGGGATGTCCCTCAGTCGGTTTGTAGTGTAGATTTTCGCCTTGATTGCCCAGGACGAGGTCCAAATCCCCATCGTTATCCAAATCAGCGGCCTCAACTGTATTCCACCAACCATTCAGGCTGTCCAATGAGGTATGGATTCGCTGAACCCTTCTACCAGAATTTTTATGGATTTTGGGAACGTCCCATTCTGATACTGTGACCAAATCATCCGTACCGTCTCCATCCATATCGGCCCAAATGGCATCCGTGACCATTCCTTCATCTTTAAGGTTATATCCCCTTCTTTCCGTGACATCCACAAAAACCCCATCGCGATTTTCCAATAAAAGGTGATTGGGGCTAAGGCCATAAACACCAACAACACTTCGAGATCCAATAAAGACATCGGTGTCACCATCCCCGTCATAGTCATTGGGTGCTATAATGGAAACATTTTTAAAAGTGGTGGGTAAATTTTGATTGGAAGGGCTGAAATTTCCATTTCCATCATTCATATAAAGTCGGGTTCGATAGGCCTTATCTTGTCCAACCTCATTACCACCACTTCCCACCATGAGGTCCATATCCCCATCGCTATCCGCATCCAAAAATGCCGCTGCAGTATCCTCAAAGGATTTATCACCATCAAAAACGTTTGAGGGTTTTGGTTGAAAATTCCCTTTACCCAAATGGGTGTACATCATGGCTGAGGTACCTTTTGCACCACCAATAAAAATGTCTTCATGGCCATCACTATTGATGTCAGCTACGGCCATTGCCGGTCCTTCTTGAGACAACTTATTGTAGATAAGGCCCTCATAATCAAAATCGTTATATGCGTTTTCTGTGTGGGTGATCAAACTGGAATTATCCAGTTCTTCAATAAGGACCCCTTTGATCTTATGTAACATGGGTTCATAGGTATCCCTAGCATCCTTTTGGTAAAGTTCCAATCGTTGATTGGCTTGAACTTCTTTGATCACAATGGTTTTATCATTTGGCCAGACGATTCGAATGGAATCCAATTTTTTGACGTTACCCAAACCCAAAGTTGTAATATAATCGATAGAGGATTGGAACCCCCTCGAAGGTATAAGCTCTTGGTTTACGGTGTTTTCACCAAAATAAAAAGTAATCGAAGTTCCGATGGCAAACGGATTATCACCTTGCCCATTTAGTTTTAGCTGTATATAATTGTGTTGCAGTTGTTCATTGGTATTATTCCGATACACAAAGGTGTTGGTGTTCACATTGTTTATTACTAGGTCCAGGTCGCCATCATTGTCCAGGTCACCATAGGCTGCTCCGTTGGAGCGAGTAGGCAAATCAAAACCCCAATCCTTGTTGGCATTGTCAAAAGTGATATCACCATTGTTTTTGAAAGCAAAATTGGGTTGTGGTTTTATTGGCATTTTGTTGATGATGGAATCGATGGATTCCTTTTTTCCCGTTAATGCCATTTTTTGAATGATCTCATTGGCAAAGAAATCCACAAAATCCAAATCGGTAAGATCATGGTTGATACCGTTGGTCACAAAAATATCCTTTAAACCATCATTGTCCATATCAAATATGAGTCCGGCCCAGCTCCAGTCTGTGGCATCAATCCCACTGTAATAAGCAACTTCGGAGAAGGTGCCGTTGCCATTGTTGAGCTGTAAGGTGTTCTGTATGTACTGCTGATAGAAATCCTTGCTACGCTTTAGATCGTAAACGTTATATCCTTCAAACTCCATCACCGATTTTACCCGTTCTTCAGGTTCTGGAAGCATATCGGTGATAAAAATATCATTGTGGCCATCGTTATTGATATCGGCAATATCAATACCCATAGCAGATAGACTTAAATGTTGGGTATATTCCTTGATTTCTTCCGTAAAAGTGCCGTCTTTTTGGTTGATATAAAGGTAATCCCGCTCATAGAAATCATTGGACACATAAATATCTGGCCATAGATCGTTATTAATATCAGTTACCAGAACCCCTAAGCCAAAACCAATTAAACTTCCATAAATTCCAGCCTTTTCACTGACATCAACAAATTTCCCCTTATCGTTTCGTAGTAACATATCACCAACCCCCCTAAAAATATGAGGTACGCCCTCCCAATCCTGCGCGCGTACTTGTCGCTGTTCGGCGTAACCCAGACTGCTCACGGGGATGTTGCTGTTGTTCAAAATATAGGCATCCAAATCCCCGTCCTTGTCATAGTCGAAAAAAGAGGCATGGGTAGAAAACCCAGTTTTTGCCAAATTGAATTCTTCGGCTTTTTCGGTAAAGGTTAAGTTCCCGTTATTGATGTAGAGATCGTTATCGTGGTTATTGCCCTCTAAATTTCCTGCGTTGCTCACATAAATATCCAAAAGGCCATCGGCGTTAATATCGGCCATTGTTACCCCTGTGGACCAAGGTTTACTTCCACCAACTCCAGCCTTTTCGGTAATGTCTTCAAATTGCAAGGCTCCCTTGTTAAGGTATAATTTATTAGGCTCCATATTGCCCGTTAGGTAAATGTCCGGCAATCCATCGTTATTGATATCACCAATGGCCACACCGCCACCGTTATAAAAATTACGGTATTTGAAAATATTGAAGTCCTTTTGGTTTTCCACATAATTGATAAAGTCAATACCGCTTTCCTCTGGGGTCAATAGTGAAAAAAGTGGCTCTTTGGTCGTTTCCGATGGCTTTTCCTTTGTCTCATTACAGGCAAGGATCAACACAAGAATTGTACTCCAAATAGCCGTATACTTTGCTTTCATAAAGAATCATTTTTAGTCAGAAAAACAGGGCTATCGTCATTACGACCAATGAGATATCCTTTCTTGTTTCTTATGGTTATGGGTTCAATGGCATTGACTTGACCATCAACCTTTAAGTGTTCAATATTTTCAAAAGTACCTTTACCATCATTGTACAACACCATTCCATGAAGGGCATCCAACCTTCCCAATTGTGTGCTAATGTGATAGTTGTTCCCCATTAAAATAAGATCAAGGAAACCATCATTGTTGAGGTCATCGCTAACGATTTGGCGAATTTGGGATGCTTGTACAAGTCTGGGGAGTTCTTTTCTTTCAAATATATTGTTTCCCGTGTTTTCAAAATAGGTGGACCTTAATTCAAAAACCTTTTTTTGTTGTGAATCGTCCAACTTGCTTTTTCCAAAGAGTTCCCCCAGGGATGCGGAAGCAAATTTTGCATAGGAAAGAAAATCTTTATTGAGAAAAGGAAGCTGTTTTACCAATTCGTCTTTTGAAGCAAACGGGGTCTCAGTTCCATTATGGAAATAAGTGACTAAAGGTTCTATAGTTCCATTGGTATCAAAATCATTCCGATATAAGGTGATGGGTCTCTTAATGGAAGCATTGAATTTGGAATTCAAACCCCAATTGCCACAAACCATATCCAAATCGCCATCACCGTCAAAATCAGCTATTTCAATACTGTTCCACCAGCCATTGGTTTTATCCAGTCCGTTGTTCTTCTGGAGTTGCAGTTGCTTTCCGTCATTGAGAAAAATTGAAATAGGAGTCCAATGTCCAACGGCTATAACATCTTCTTTGCCATCAGCATTGAGGTCAAGGACTTCGATGGCCTTTAAATTGCCCAATAACCTGAAATCAGGCGCGAATTTGGAAGTAACATCTTTAAAATAACCCTTACCCTCATTAAATAGGACAAAACTTTTTGGAGTTTCCCCAAAATTTTCCGGTATCCCATCGGATACCAGAATAAGGTCCAAATCGCCATCTCCATCCAAATCGGCTGCATCCATTGCCGCTAAGTTACTTTCGACGGATGTATCTAAGGCATTTTCACTCAGCTCCAGTCTTCCTTTATGGTTCAGATAAAGCTGGGGCCTGATATTTTTACCCGAAGGGAATTCATTACCGCCATATCCCACAATTAAATCTTGCCAACCATCACTGTTGGCATCAAAAAAGAGGCTACATGTAATTTCCTTGATATTGGTCATTTCAAATAAATCCTTTTGGACCGACGAGAAACTTCCATTGGACTGTTGGATAAATAAATTACTGGATTGCCTTTTGGCCCCTCCGATAAATACATCCTTCCGGTTGTCCTTGTTAACATCACCAACCGCAACGGATGGTCCCTCATTGGAATTTGCAAATGGAATTAAAGGTTCTCGATCAAAATCCAGTGAAATATTTTCTTTGTGTGAAAAAGGAAGTATGGAATCTATGGCCAAAAAATGTTCTTTCAAGGATGGCGCTTTGTGCTTTTTGGCTACGGATGCCTTACAATTCAAGGTAATGGTTTGATTGGCCGCTACACCTCTTAGCCGTTGTACTTTTCCATCAGGCCACCTCACATTCAAAGAATCTATTATGGAGTCTTTGCCCAATCCAAAATACAACTCAGGGGGAACGGCGGATAAATAACCTTTGGTTGGATAATTTTCCTGGGTTTGCATCTCACTGGCATAAAGGGTAATCTTAGTTCCGATTCCAAACAAATTATTTTTTGGTCCCTTAAGCTTAAGGGTTATGGAATTTGTTCCCTTTGATGTGTTTTCCAAAAAAATAATGGGTTCATTGATGGTATTAATGACCAAATCCAAATCCCCATCATTATCAAAATCGGCGTAAACACTTCCATTGCTAAATGTTGGAACCGATTTTATCCAGGATTCGGAAACGTTTTCAAAGTGCAAATCCCCCTTATTTTTAAAAATATAGTTGGGGACTTTTTTCTGTGGAATTTCTTGAACCAATGGTAAATGAACTTGATTTATATTGCTGTCAATTCTTCTTTGAATATCTTCATTGGCAATAAAATTCATATAGTCCATATCGTTGGTGGCACCAACGATTCCGTTTGATACAAAGAGATCTTTGTGACCATCATTATCCAAATCCGCTGGGAGTGCACTCCAAGACCATTCTGTTGCTGCAATACCACTGAAAGCCGCAATTTCAGAAAACCGCTCCCCATCGAGGTTTAAATGGAAGGTGTTCTGCATATACTGCGGGCTGTACCCTTTATTCAAGTATTGACGGTAAATAGGATACCCATATTCCAATCCTGAAGATTTATAGGTTTCCAAATTTTCTGGAAGCATGTCCAATGAAATAATATCGGAGCGGCCATCATTGTTCATATCAGCGATGGCGTTGCCCATGGAAAAGTGGGTGGTATGCCCAAGTTTCATATCATCATTGGAAATAATATCCTTAAAGCGCCCATCTTTTTGGTTGATATAGAGATAATCATTTTCAAAGAAGTCGTTGCCCACATAAATGTCGGGATATCCATCATTATTGATATCTCCAATACTCAATCCCAATCCGTATCCAATCCTTCCTTGAAATATTCCTGCCTCTTCACTGACGTCTTCAAAATGTCCCTTGTTATTTTGAAAAAGGATATCCCCATATTGTGGGTGATAGCCTTCCCGAAGTTTCCCTTTGCCGTAATTGCGATTTGGGTGAACGGAATGGTTTAAGAGGTACATATCCATGTCGCCGTCCATATCGTAATCAAAAAAAGCCGCATGTGTACTTAATCCTGAAAAGTCCAAACCATATTTTGAGGCCTCTTCCTTAAATGTTGGAACTCCATCTTTCCCAATTCCGTGATTCACATATAAGAGGTTTTTTCCCTTAAGATTGCCGTATCCGGAAGCCTTACACACGTAAATGTCCAGAAGGCCGTCGTTGTTGATATCCACATGGGTGGCACCAGTGGACCAGTTGGGGGTTTTTGCTATTCCTGAAATTGCCGTTGTTTCCTTAAACGAAAGATTTCCTTGATTAAGGTAAAGCGCATCCGGGACTTGATTTCCAGTAAAAAATAAATCGATAAGGCCATCATTATTAAAATCTCCTGCAATAACACCTGCACCGTTGTAATAGTATAAGTAGTTTAGAATGTTCAGTGTTGGTGAATTTTCAAGAGCATTGACAAAGTGAATCCCCGTCCTCTCTTCGTCCAGTCCAACTAGAAGATATTGATTCTTCTTTGAGCAAGCAGCAACAAGAAAAGAAACTGCAAGAAGCATTAAGAAATCCTGTTTCATCCCAAGTTTCAAAATCCTTGCAATTTAAAGAGATAAGCGTGCATAAATGGATAATGAAACATTAATGATGAATTCAGGTTGATTTAAGCATGTTAAATAATCCAAACAAAAGACCCGCTCTTGGGAGCGGGTCTTATTAATATAAACTGGATTATTGTTTTTAATAACCTGGATTCTGAACCAAATTTGGGTTTCCTAACAAGGCCCTTCTTGGTATGGGAAATAAATTTCTGTTGGCATCGCCCACAGATGAAGCATTCTTAAATTGCCAATCCCTGGTATATTGTCCGAAACGGATTAAATCTGTTCTACGAATCGCTTCCTTGTAAAGCTCTCTCCCTCTTTCTGCAAGAAGGTCATCTAAACTGACCGCCCCAAGAGGGGTTGCTTCCCGAAGTGCCCGGAGCTGATTGACCATGGCGGTAGCATCACCTCCCATTAACAACATGGCTTCCGCCTTCATTAAATGGGCATCTGCATATCTGAACATGATTTCATGATTCGTAAACGATCCATTTACGGGGTGATATTTAATGGTCCTAATTCCAGTTTCTTCCGTATTACCGGCCAATCCTGGTAAATCCTTGGTAAACGATAAGGGACCTCCTGGTCTGGTCTTTAACTCTTGTCCATCCGCACCATATTGCTGACCAATGAGCATTCCATAACCTATTCCCAGCGTACCATCAATATTATTATCGTCGGGATGCGGAACAAATCCTCTTCGTTCTTCTTGTCCATTACCTATACGGTTATTGTTTGGATCGCCCTCAAAAGAATCGTAAAATTCAGAAAGTACGGCAAAACCATTCCATCCGCCACCTCCATTGTCAGGAGCAACGATATTGTAGTGCATTCCGTTCCAAATACGATTTCCAACACCGGCTGGAATCCACCAGATGGTCTCGTTATCGGCGTCTTCGGTAAATATGCCAAAATAATCATCTTCCAAAGCATAGCCTTGTGCCGCAATGGCGTCAATCAGATTTACAACTTCCTGAAGATTGGCATTATCAGGAGTGCCAGAACCGTCATATATGTGGGCATTTAATAAAACACGGGCTTTCATAAATTGTGCCGCTTGCCTACTTGCCCTCGATTGATTGTCAACATCACCAGCCGCAACGTCTGATAATCCTGCAATGGCCACATCCAAATCCGCTAGGATATTGGCCAAACCTTCTGTTCTTGTTTGAACGGTAGGTAGCTCATCCGGTCCTGAATCAACGGCCCTCACCGGAACCTGCCCGAACATGTCTACGATGACCCATGTTGCGAAAGCCCTCAAGAAACTTGCTTCAGCCGCTTGTTGGGCAGTAGGACTACTCCTGGAATCTATAATTTCACTGGTCAGGAATATACGTTGGTTCCAGTTGTTCCAAACGTTAAGAACGTAGTCATGGTCTGCTGTCCATGAATGCGAATGCAAGGTTCTCCAAATTCCGTTATCTCCCCAATCCGTACCCCTTGTGGGTACTAATTCATAATCACCAGAAACTTCTTGAAGTGCATAAAAATTTGTTTGGTCCCCAATCCCATTGAATTGGTTGTAAACATTGTTCAGCGACTCTTCCACGTTGGCCACTCCATTGAAAGTACCTCCTTCAGAAGTACTTTCATCAATGATGGAATCGCTATCTTCAATCTCAAGATCGCTACAGGAGAAAGTCAATAATGCGGAGGCCGCAATCAGTGATGTTAATTTAAATCGATTTCTTTTCATGTTATTCAATTTTTTAATTAAAATGTGGCATTGACCCCAATGGTAAACGTACGGGGCCTGGGAAATGCGGTATAATCAATACCGGCAGAAGGTAGATTGTTATTTCCATCCAATCCATTGCCAGGCACTGTTTGTGTGCTTACCTCAGGATCGAGACCATTGTAATCCGTAATCAAGAAAATATTTTGTCCTGTTAAAGTCAAACGCAAACTTTTAAACGTTCCTTCTCCTGTAAGAGGCACATTATAGCCAAGGGTTGCGTTTTGGAAACGAACAAAATCCCCATCTTCCAGGAAAAAGTCCGAAACGGAAGCTTCAGCAATTCCTGATTCCCCACTGGTTAAAACGTCTGTGGTCACATTTCTTGCATTGGCAATGGATCCTGCCGTAAAGAACGCGTTACGGGTGTTATTGTAGACGGAGAAACCAAACTGACCGGTAAAGAAGGTGGACAAGTCCCAATTTTTATAAGAGAAATTCAAATTCAGTCCTGTAGTTACGTCAGGAATCGCGTTTTCCCCTACAAAGACTTGGTTATCAATTCCACCGGTGAATACGGGTTGACCATTGGCATCAAATTCCTCAAATTGACGTACAAAATAGGAGAAAAGCGGTTGGCCCCCTGTCAGTAATTGGGCAAAGGCATTGGTCAGACCTTGACCACGGATCCTACCGGCCGGAATACTTCCATCAAAATCCTCAAATTCGTTGTCGTTATAAGCAAAGTTGAAAGATGCACTCCAGTTAAAATCCTCGGATTGTATGATATCATAGTTCAATAGCAGTTCCACTCCTTGGTTAATGACTGTACCGTCTTCCAAGTTTTGGAATACGAAAGGCTGAGGCGCCGGTTGTGCCGATTCTGTCTGCAAAAGAAGATCGGTGGTTTCCTTACGGTAAACGTCTATAGATCCGGAGAACCTGTCATTATTGAATCCAAAATCAATCCCCAAACCGTATTGAAGGGTTTCCTCCCATTTCAATTCGTTATTGACAAATGAAACTGGGTTTAATCCAGGTCGATTAAGTTCGCCCCCATTCTGAATGCCTTCTACAGCAAAACGTTCCCTTCTTACAAAATTACCGAAGCCCAGACCGTCTTGGTTACCTGTGATACCTGCGTTCAAACGCAATTTTAAGGTAGAAATATTATCCCCTATAAAATCTTCCTCACCAATTTGCCATGCGAAAGCACCGGAGGGGAAGTAACCATATTGATTGTCCGGACCAAATCGGGTAGAACCATCTGCCCTAAGGGTACCGGTAAATAAGTACTTTCCGGCAATGGTGTATTTAATTCGCCCAAAATAAGACTGTAGTTCATCCGTAAAGTCGAACGTATCAGTAAAAATGGACCTGACCTTAATCTGTTGGGGGGCCAATTCCGTGGGCAAATCCCCGGGCACCAATCTGTTGATAAAAATATCCGAGCGGTTGGTTCCAAACCCATATTGCTGATATGCGCCATCTATTTGACCTTCTATGATATTGGCGGAATCCTCCAAATCCTCACCCATTTGGTTCAAATCGGTTGTTTCAAATCCCCAACCCGAAACATTTCGTCCTTCACGTCCAAAATCCTGGAATTCATATCCAATAAGTACATCAAGGGTGGAATTCTCAAATTCTTTGGAATAATTTAATGTGGCGGTCAACAAATTGTTGAGTACCTCAATGTCATTGACGGCGCCTCTACCATTGACGGCAGTTCCGTTGGTAAAGCCAAGGATATCTCCATTGATAACCGAGAATTGCGTTGATTCAGAGGTGTCAATACCATATGTAATCTTACCTTTAAGTTCCGGTGTAAAGGCATACTCCGCGGAGATATTCCCTAAGAACCTATTGGTATTGGCCGTAGTTTGGATACTGGTAAGAAGGTTTCTTGGATTTAATAGGTTTCCTCCAGGATTAAAATCAGCCCGGTCCGGCCAAGTAGGATTAGCTGAGTACGAAGCACCTAACAAGTCCCCAGCAAAACCTGCCGTTGAACTTAGGGGAGGGGTTTCATCATTGACCCGTGAGACCGTAGCCTGGGCAGATACGGTCAACTTATCATCCAAAAAGCGGTGCGACCAATTCACACGGCCTGTAAGTCGTTCCAAGGAAGATTGCTCAACAACCCCAAATTGTTTTCCATAGCCCAATGTTGCCCTAATATTACCTTTACCATAATTCTTGGACCAGGTCAAATTTTGGTTTTGTGACACTGAAGTTCTGGTAGCCACGTCCTGCCAGTTGGTGTTGGAGCCGGCATCTACCTCTGCAAGGGCCTGAGTGGGTGTTATCACACCTTGCTGCACTGCCAAGTTGAAGTCGACTGCGGCATCCAAGAAGGTGTCCCTGTCCAGTAAATCGAAATCATTTCCAGGAGTAGCGATACTTAAACTGGATGAAAATTCAAAAGTACCGGAGCCACCCCTACCACTTTTTGTGGTGATAATCACAACACCGTTAGCACCCCTTGATCCATAAATTGCCGTAGCCGAAGCATCTTTCAAGATGCTCATACTTTCAATATCGGCAGGATTCAAGAAATTTAAAGGGTTTCGGGAAGTAGAACTTCCAAGCCCCAAATCTTGACCATTGGCACTGGTATCATCACCCGCCAAAGGCACCCCATCCACTACGAATAAGGGATTGTTATTTGACCGGACAGAAGTCGTACCCCTAATCCTTAATTCAACCCCGGCACCTGGTTCACCACTGGTTTGGGTGATTTGTACCCCTGCGGCCTTACCTTGGATCAACTGTTCTGGAGAAGCAATTATCCCAGCATTAAAATCTTCCGAGGTCACTGAGGCAACGGCTCCCGTTGCGTCTTTTATCGTAGTCTGACCATAACCGATAATGACTACCTCATCAAGTGCGGTGGCGTCTTCTTGAAGTGTAACGTTAATTGTTGTTTGACCATTAACTGCAACTTCCTGGGTAGCGAAACCGATGTAACTAAAGACTAAAGTGGCATCACCGGCCACCTCATTTAACGTATAGTTACCATCAAAATCAGTTTGGGTACCATTTGTAGTGCCCTTTACCACGACACTCGCTCCGGGTAAGGGACCACTAGCATCCGAAACTGTACCCGTTACCGTTTGGGCCTGAATTGTTCCAAAGCAAATAAAAGTGCCAAGGAGCAACAAGCTTTTAAGTAGCGTAATCTTCATAAAAAAATAATTTTAAGTTTAGTTAATTTAATTCAAGTCTTAAACATATGTAAAAAATGTGTTAAACAAACACGTTTCAAAATCTACAAAAATAACGAAAACGGTTTCGTGTTAATAACTTTGCAAATATTGGGGTCTATTAATTCAACACACTCTAAACTATACATTTCGCAATACAAGACTGCAAAATATAAGAAATATAATAAAATTAGGGCAAATATACATTTTTTTAATTTCTGAAAAATCTGAAATTTTTCAGGTTTGTTTAAGGCTGCATTGTTAAAATTTTAAGCTAAATTTTTAACACGCAACGGATATACTTACCTTCAATTACTTAACATTTCAGGAGCATGCTGAAACAAAAAATTACGCTCAAACATATTGCCAAGGAACTTGATGTGTCCATATCCACCGTATCCAAGGCCTTAAAAAACAGCGAGGAAATAAGCAGGGACACCAAAGAAAAGATTCAGGCATTTGCCAAACTATACAACTATAAGCCCAATAATATTGCCATTAGTCTCAAGAATAAAAGAACTAAAAATATTGGCGTCATTATTCCCGATATTGTTCACCATTTCTTTACAACAGTGGTCAGGGGCATTGAAAACTATGCCAACGCCAAAGGGTACAATGTGATTGTGTGCCTCTCTGATGAATCTTTTGATAAAGAAGTCATTAATATGGAAATGCTGGCCAATGGGAGTATTGACGGCTTTATCATGTCTTTGTCCGCAGGCACTGAAAAAAATAAGGATTTTAATCATTTAAAAGAGGTTACCCAACAGGGAATTCCCATGGTATTGTTTGATCGTATAACGGAGGAAATCAGTTGTGATAAGGTTTTGATCGATGACATGCAAGGGGCATATATGGCAACTAAAAAACTATTGGATGAGGGAAGACGAAAAATAGCCTTGTTGACCACAGAAGACTTTTTTAGTGTAAGCAGAAATAGAAACAAGGGTTATGAAAAAGCATTAAGGGACTTTGGATTGGGCTTGGATGAAGATTTGGTGCTCCGACTACCTTTTATGGATATCGATGAGCATAAAATTTCAGAATTTCTCAATGCCATACATCCGGATGCGATTCTTAGTGTCAACGAAATTTTTGGGATTTATGGAATGCGGGTGGTACAGCGAAAGGGAATGCGGGTTCCTGAAGACGTTTCCATCATTGGATTTACTGATGGCCTGTTGGCCAAACACGCCAACCCCAGTTTAACGTCCGTGGCCCAGCATGGGGAAAGGATGGGGGAGATAGCTGCAAATATGCTCATTGAACGCGTGGAGAATGAAAGTGATGAAGTGGCCTATCGCACAAAAATTTTAGAACCTACTTTAATTGAACGTGATTCCACAATTAATTAAGTTTGCCCTTCAACTTTCCTAGTTTGTCTACATGAATCAAGAATACATTACACCCAATGCCTGGTCAATAATAGAAAAAGGTTTTGACCCGGAGCTCGTTCAAAGTTCAGAAAGTCTATTTAGCCTTGGAAACGGTGCCATGGGCCAACGTGCCAATTTTGAGGAACAGTATTCCGGCGAAACCTTTCAAGGCAGTTATATAGCCGGAGTGTATTATCCTGACAAGACCCGGGTGGGTTGGTGGAAGAATGGCTACCCAGAATATTTCGCCAAGGTGTTGAATGCTCCCAATTGGATTGGGATCGACATTTTGATCAATGATATACAACTGGATTTAAACACCTGTAGAGAAGTGAAGAACTTTCGCCGGGAACTCAATATGAAGGAAGGTTGGTACAGGCGAAGTTTTAAGGCAATACTTTCCAATGCTATTGAAATCGAGGTCAATACTACCCGCTTTTTGAGTTTGGAATTGGATGAGGTTGGTGCTATTGAATACCAATTGGAGCTTTCCAATACGGACGCCGAGGTAATGCTTCAACCCTATTTGGATAGTGGGATTAAAAACCAAGATAGCAATTGGGACGATAAATTTTGGAATACCACAAACATCTCTTCCGAGGGGGATAGGGCATTTATTGAGGCCCATACCATGAAAACCGATTTTGCAACATGCACTTTTATGGAAACCAACGTCAATGTAGCAGGCAAACCGGTAAAAATCACAAGGGAAGAACAATCGGAAACAAAAGTCTTGCACGATTATAATTTTTCGGTAAAAAAAGGGGAGAAAATAACCCTCACAAAATTTGGGGGATATGTAACATCTAGATATCATAGTTCCAACGCGCTGGTTCAAGCGGCCAATAAGGCTATGGACAAAGCTTCCGAATCAGGATTTCAAGGTCTTTTGGAACAGCAAAAAAAGGCGTGGTCGGAAATTTGGGAAATGAGTGATATTACCATTGAAGGTGATGTCAAAGCCCAGCAAGGAATACGCTTCAATATCTTTCAACTGAACCAAACCTATCTTGGAAAAGATTCTCGGCTCAATATTGGACCAAAAGGATTTACCGGTGAAAAATACGGGGGAAGTACCTATTGGGATACCGAAGCGTACTGTCTCCCTTTTTATATGGCAACCAAAAATCAGAACGTGGCTTGGAGCCTGCTCGAATATCGTTATAACCATTTGGAAAAGGCGATTGAAAATGCCGCTAAGCTCGGTTTTAAGAATGGGGCGGCATTATACCCCATGGTGACCATGAACGGTGAGGAGTGCCATAACGAGTGGGAAATCACTTTTGAGGAAATCCATAGAAACGGAGCCATAGCTTTCGCCATTTTTAATTACTATCGCTTTACTGGAGACTACAGTTATATCCCTGAAATGGGACTGGAAGTGCTTATAGGTATTGCCAGATTTTGGTATCAAAGGGCCAATTGGTCCTCAAAAAAAGGGAATTACGTAATTCTGGGGGTTACCGGTCCCAATGAATATGAGAACAATGTCAACAACAATTGGTACACCAATTATCTCGCTAAGTGGTGTATTGATTACACCGTTGAACAGATTGAAAAAGTAAGGGAAGGGTACCCGACGGATTATGACCGCATCGCGGCCCATACCAAAATCACCGATGAAGAAATCGATCAATGGGCGGAAGTGGCAGGCAAGATGTTTTTTCCAAAATCCAAAAAACATCAAGTATACCTTCAACAAGACGGGTTCTTGGACAAGGAGTTGATTACGGTGGAAGATTTGGATAAATCCCAACGCCCCATCAACCAAAAATGGAGTTGGGACCGGATACTGCGTTCACCTTATATTAAGCAGGCTGATGTACTTCAAGGGTTTTATTTTTTTGAAGACCATTTCTCGAAAGGGGAATTGGAGCGTCATTTCGATTTCTATGAACCTTTTACAGTACACGAATCTTCACTATCCCCATGCGTTCACAGTATTCAGGCGGCCAAATTGGGTAGAATGGAGCAAGCATACCGGTTTTATTTAAGAACCTCCCGATTGGATTTGGATGATTATAATAAGGAAGTGGAAGAAGGGCTCCACATTACTTCGATGGCAGGTACTTGGATGAGCATTGTGGAAGGTTTTGGAGGAATGCGGGTGCTGGAGGATAAATTGCACTTTTATCCTCAAATTCCGGAAAAATGGGATTCCTATTCCTTTAAAGTCAATTTTCGAAATCGGATCATCAAGGTTACGATTGCAAAAGAAGGTGCTACCTTTCATTTAACCGGGAATGAGGAAATGACCATTCGAGTCAAGGGCAAAAGGGTGATTTTGGCCCCGGGAAAAACAGTACGGGCATGAAAGCCAAAAGGTGCTTTTTAATCTTATGCCTTGCCTCCATTTCCTCATGCAATGTTGGCCGGCAACCCAAAAAAGAAAATCCAAACATGAACGAGCAAAAAAAAGTGGTTTATCAAGTATTCACCCGTTTGTTCGGGAATACAAAAACAACAAATATTCCATGGGGTACCCTAAAAGAAAATGGTGTAGGCAAGTTTGCTGATTTTGACGATAAGGCACTTTCGGCCCTAAAAGATTTAGGAGTAACCCATATGTGGTACACAGGGGTCCCGCATCATGCCGTGATCAATGATTATACCGCTTATGGAATTTCGAACGATGACCCAGATGTTGTAAAAGGTAGGGCCGGTTCGCCCTATGCCGTTAAGGATTATTACAATGTAAATCCAGATTTGGCAAGTGATCCAAAAAATCGACTGGAGGAGTTCCGGGCACTTGTCCAAAGAACCCATCAATATGGCTTAAAGGTCATCATAGACATTGTACCCAACCATATAGCCAGAAATTATGAAGGAAAGAACAACCCCAAAGGAATAAAGGATTTTGGAACCAATGATGATACTTCGATCGAGTATGCCCAGGACAATAACTTTTATTATATCCCAGGAGAGGAATTTAAAGTGCCAAAATGGCGTGATGGCTATTGGCCTTTAGGAGGAAATGAACATCCATTTTCTGACAGTAGGTTTAACGAGGTCCCCGCAAAATGGACAGGGAATGGCTCCCGTTTGGCACAGCCGGATTTTAATGATTGGTATGAGACGGTAAAAATCAATTACGGAATTCGTCCGGACGGTACCAAAGACTTTGAAGAATTGCCAGAGTCCTATGCCCAGATGGACCACAAGGCCCATTTTGAGTTTTGGAAGGATAGGGACTTACCCAATTCTTGGTATAAATTCCAGGATATTGCCTTGTACTGGTTGGAAATGGGTGTGGATGGGTTTCGGTTTGATATGGCAGAAATGGTTCCCGTGGAATTTTGGAGTTTTTTGAATTCTTCCATTAAAGTGAAGGATCCTGATGCGTTTTTGTTGGCCGAAGTATATAATCCTGGGCTTTATCGCGAGTACATCCATAAGGGAAAAATGGACTACCTCTACGATAAGGTGGAACTTTATGATAGTCTCAAACATATTATGAAAGGTTATGGATGGACCGATCATATTCATACCGTACAATCTGGCTTACAGGATATTGAGCACCATATGCTCCACTTTCTGGAAAACCATGACGAGCAGCGAATTGCCAGTCCTGAATTCGTAGGGAAGGCAGAAATTGCAAAGCCTGCCATGGTGATATCGGCAACCATAAGTTCTTCCCCGACCATGATCTATTTTGGTCAGGAAGTTGGCGAAGATGGTTCGGAAGATGCAGGATTCGGAAAACCTTCCAGGACGTCAATTTTTGATTATATCGGGGTGCCAGCGCATCAACGGTGGATGAACAACAAGAAGTTTGATGGTGGTCAATTAACAGAAGAGGAGAAATCACTTCGTGACTTCTATAAACGGCTACTTAATTTTACCATCAATAGCCCTGCACTTATGGGGAAGTACCAGGAAATCCATTACTACAATAAGGAACATACCAATGGCTATGACCATCGTATTTTCTCTTTTGTTCGCTGGTCCGATGACGAGCGACTTATTATTATTTCCAATTTTGATACGGAAAAGAACCTCGATATTGATTTTAAGCTCCCGCCAGATGTGATAGCTACTTGGGAATTGGAATCCAAGAACTATTTGCTGAAGGAACAACTCTATGGCACATTCAATCCTATGCTCAGGATTGAAGACGAAGTTGGTAGTATTCCCTTAAAAATAGGCCCTTTGGAGTCCTTTATTTTCAAATTGGATAAATCTTCAAAATAACTTTTACGAGCTGTAGGTGCTTCAAGTTTATATTTGTAATTGGATAAAATACATCACAAATGGGAAAAGTAGTATTGTTTTGTTTTTTAACGGTATTGATAATGGGATGTGAGACGCAAAAAAAACCATTGGTCATAGGGCATCGAGGGGCCATGGGCTATGAGACCGAAAATACTTTGGCGTCCGTGCAAAAAGCATTGGATTTAGGTGTGGATATGATTGAAATTGATGTGTTCAATATCAAAAGCGGCGAAACGGTAGTTTTTCATGATCAACGGTTGGAGCGACTGAGCAATGCCGCAGGAAATATTGAAGAATATTACATCATGGATTTGCGTAAAGTAATTTTGGATGGGAACCACCGCATCCCAGTATTGCAGGAGGTTTTGCGATTAATTGACAATAAGGTTGCCTTAAACATTGAATTAAAAGGAGACGATACTGCCAATAGGGTAAATTATATTACGGGCGTATACATCAAGAATAACGGTTGGTCCATGGACAACATCGTCATTTCCAGTTTTAATTGGGATGAACTTCGAAAAATGAGGGAACTCAATCCTGATATTTCCATCGCGGTTTTAACCGAGGAGGACCCTTTGGAAGCCATTGAAGTAGCAAAGGAGCTCAATGCTATAGCCATTAACCCTTGGTACAAAACCTTGAATGCCAATAATGTAAAAAAAATCCAGGATGAGGGCTTTAAGGTGTTTACCTATACCGTGAATGAGCCAGATGATATTGAGCGGGTTAAAGTACTTGGCGTGGATGGTATTTTCACCGATTATCCAGACAGAGCGCAATAGTGTTTGATCTTATAGTCATCGGGGGCGGGGCGGCAGGATTTTTTGGTGCCATACAAACCGCTCTGGTCAATCCGATGTTTAAAATCGCCATTTTTGAACGGGGAAAAACAGTTTTGAGCAAAGTAAAGGTCTCTGGTGGAGGGCGCTGTAATGTGACGCACGCCGAGTTTGAACCTTCCCCATTATCGGCGAATTATCCAAGGGGACAAAAAGAACTGTTGGGTCCTTTCCATATGTATGCTACAGGAGATACGATGCGGTTTTTTGAGGAACGTAAAGTTCCATTGAAAATAGAGGAGGACGGACGTGTTTTCCCGACATCGGATTCTTCACAATCGATTGTCGATTGCTTATTGGGAGAAACGGAAAAGATGGGGATTACCGTCCTAAAAAATAGCTCAATAAAGAGGATCGGGAATTCAACTGAAATTGAAAATGGGTGGCGGGTCACCACAATGAATAAACACTATCATTGTAGGAAGCTCCTTGTAGCGACGGGAAGTAACCCAAAGGTTTGGGAGCAACTTAAACACTTGGGACACTCCATAATTTCACCGGTTCCCTCCCTCTTTACCTTCAATTGTAGGGACCCTAGAATAAAGGGCCTGCAAGGATTGAGTAAACTAGGGAAAGTGGACATTATGCCAAAAACACATTATGACTCCCGTATTGTCATCCAATTAAAAAGTAAAGTGGAACGGGAACCCTTATTTACCCAAGAAGGTCCAATTTTAATTACGCATTGGGGCTTTAGCGGTCCTGCGGTTCTAAAGCTTTCCGCATGGGCGGCAAAGGAATTGCATGATTTCCATTACAACTTTAGAATCCGAATAAATTGGATGCCGGAGTATAGTTTGGGAACCATGGTTGGTTTTTTGACTGAAATGAAATTTGTAGAAGCAAAAAAAACGGTTTTAAAAGCCAAGGTTTTGGAACTCCCCGGTAGATTATGGGCTCGTTTGGTCAAGGCTACTGGAATCGATGCAAATCAAAAATGGGCGGATACGACCAAAGAACAAATACAGGTCTTGGCTAAACAATTGACCGAAGGGTCTTTTAAAGTTGAGGGAAAAAGTACGTTTAAGGAAGAGTTTGTTACCGCAGGTGGAGTAGATTTGAAAGAAATCAATTTCAAAACTTTTGAAAGCAAGATCTTACCAAATCTTTATTTAGCGGGAGAAATTATTAATGTAGATGCGGTTACCGGAGGGTTTAACTTTCAAAATGCATGGACCGGGGCGTATATCGCCGCGCAAGCGATTGCTAAAAATTGATTTATTGTAAAAGGTTGGCCAACAAAGCCGCTAAAATGGCTCCAAAAATAGGACCCAAAACGGGTATCCAGGAATAGCCCCAACCATTACTGCCCTTGTTTTTTATGGGCACCAACGCATGCACTATCCTGGGCCCCAAATCACGGGCGGGGTTAATCGCATACCCCGTAGTCCCGCCAAGGGACAGACCAATGACCCAGACCAAAAAGGCAACGGGCAAGGCCCCCAATGAACCGAGACCAATAATAGCGTTGTTGGAAGAAAGGGTGGCATCCGTAAAATATAGTATGGTAAATAGCAGTACAAAAGTTCCTGTCATCTCACATAAAAGGTTGATTGGGGTGTTTTTAATGGCAGGGGCGGTACAAAAAACGCCCCTCTTGGTATCACCATCCGTGGTTGCCTTAAAATGCTCCAAATGGGTCAGCCATACTAAAAATGCGCCCAACATAGCTCCAACAAATTGGGCCAGGATGTACTGGGGAACATCGTATACAGGGAATTCACCTGCCAGGGCCAATCCGATGGTCACAGCCGGATTGATATGTGCTCCGCTGATGGGACCTGCTACCACAACACCAACATAAACGGCCAAGGCCCACCCCGTTGTTATTACGATCCATCCAGAACCTGAACCATAGGTTTTATTCAAGGATACGTTGGCATTGACGCCACATCCCAAAAACATTAGCAAAAAAGTTCCTACAATTTCAGCGATGAAAGGTGTCATGTTGTCTTGATTATGGTTGTATTACTTATTGTTCGGTCCAGAATTCCAGTGCCTTTATTGCACGATACCATCCCTTAATGCCCTCTTCAACATGACCTCTGTTATTCGTTGGGTGGAATTCAACATCCGTTTGCCAAATATCACGAATCTCCTCTTGACTTTCCCAAAAACCGACTGCTAATCCTGCCAAATATGCCGCACCCATTACTGTGGTTTCCACAATTTTTGGGCGAATGGTAGTGGTATTCAAAACATCAGCTTGAAACTGCATCAATAAATTATTGACCGTGGCGCCGCCATCCACTCTAAGCTCCCTAATGGAGATACCGGAATCCTTTTCCATGGCTTTTAGAATATCCATGGTTTGATAGGCTATGGAATCCAGTGCTGCCCTTGCGATATGGGCGTCTGTGCCGCCTCTGGTCAATCCAAATAGGGTACCCTGGGCGTTTTGGTTCCAGTGGGGTGCTCCGAGGCCGGCAAAAGCTGGAACAAAGTACACGCCTTCGGAACTTTCTACCGAGCTAGCCAATTTTTCTACATCGGAAGATGTTTTTATAATTTTCAAACTATCCCTGAGCCACTGTACCACAGCTCCCGCAATAAAAATACTTCCTTCTAGGGCATAGGTGGTTTTTCCGTTTATTTGCCAAGCCACTGTGGTCAATAGGTTGTTATTGGATTTTGTGGGCTCCTCCCCAATGTTCATTAACATAAAACATCCCGTGCCATACGTATTTTTTACCATTCCTTTTTGAGTGCACATTTGTCCAAACAGGGCTGCTTGTTGGTCACCGGCAATCCCTGCAATGGGAATTTTATGGGCGAAGAAGTTAGGACTGGTATGTCCATAAACCTCACTGGAGGGTCTAACCTTGGGCAGCATACTTTTAGGAATGGTAAAAAGCTCCAAAA
Source organism: Bacteroidota bacterium (assembly GCA_039184365.1). Lineage (GTDB taxonomy): Bacteria > Bacteroidota > Bacteroidia > Flavobacteriales > Flavobacteriaceae > Croceivirga. Next base: position 36,905 of record JBCDBE010000007.1, read on the forward strand.
GCTCATCGTCCCATTCCATGGTATTGATATTGAAAATTAATGATCGCGAGGCATTGGTTACATCTGTAATATGGAGCTCCCCTTGGGTCATTTTCCATATCAACCAAGAATCTATAGTACCAAAGGCCAACTCTCCGGCTTCTGCTCTTTCCCGTGCTCCGTCTACATTGTCCAATATCCACCGTACTTTAGTGGCCGAAAAGTAGGAATCGATGACCAGGCCCGTCTTTTCCCGAATCATTTCCGTTTTACCATCTTTTTTCAGCTCATCACAAAAGGCAGAGGTACGTTTATCTTGCCAGACGATGGCATTATAAATCGGTTCACTGGTCTTTTTGTCCCAGACCACTGCTGTCTCACGCTGATTGGTAATCCCTATGGCGGCAATTTGCTCCCCTTTTAACCCCTTTTTGGTTACAGCTTCGGCCGCCATTCCTGCTTGGGTTGACCAAATTTCGGTGGCATCGTGCTCCACCCAACCGGGCTTTGGAAAAATCTGTGAGAATTCTTTTTGTGCTACGGATACAATGGTACCCTTTCTGTCAAAAACAACTGCCCTAGAACTCGTAGTGCCTTGGTCCAAAGCAAGAATATAGTCTTCCATATCTCCAAAAATGTTTGGGAATTTACTAAAATAAATTGAGTAGTTTCGGCCCGTAAATACATTCAATGTGAAAACCTATATTGCTTTTCTCCGAGGGATAAATGTAAGTGGTCAAAAGAAGATTAAAATGGCCGACTTAAGGGCAAGCCTTCGGAAGCAAGGACTTGAAAATGTCCGTACCTACATTCAAAGCGGCAATATTATTTTTGAAACTTTAAATGCTAAAACAAGGGAATTGGAAATTACAATGGAAAAGGCCATTAAATTAGATTTTGGTTTTGAGGTGCCCGTTCTCATAAGGACTCCACAAGAGATTCAGGACATTTTGAATGAGAACCCCTTTGGAGGCGAAACCGATATCAAAGGATTATATTTTGCCCTATTGCATAAAACCCCCTTGGATGAATTGGCCACCACCTTTCAACAACTGAAATTTGAAAATGACGACTTTCATTATACGAGTGACTGTGTGTATTTAAATTGTAAAATGGGTGCAGGGAAAGCCAAATTGACCAATAATTTAATTGAAAGTAAGCTTAAGGTAACGACCACTACCCGTAACTTAAATACTATGAAAAAGATGATTGCGCTTGCACAAGATCAAAGGTGAAAAATTACCTTCGTTTCATAGCGGTAAGTATCATAATGATGGTAACACAACAGAACAAACCTAAATACATTAAAAATACTGCTGGTGTTAGGCCAGTTTTAACCAAAATTTGATTTCGCAGCCCAAAAAGAAGTACCAATCCAGTGCCAACAAATAATTTTCTGGAGTAAAAGATGGGGTGTAGGGGTTCCATGAACAAAGATTTGGGGTTATGCTTACCTTTAACTTTAAAATTGGAAAAATAGTATAACGGCCCTATAGATTCTCGCCCATTATCTGGTCTTATTTTAATTCAATTCCCAAATCTTAAAATTCAAAACTGTAGCAAACAGTACCCATAGCAAATAAGGAAGCATCAAAAATGCCGCAGGCTTACTAACAACCCGGAACCATTTAATGGTGAGCACAATCAAGACCGATAGTGTAATTATTACGAATAAGGCGGCAAGGGGATTTTTAAGCCCAAAAAAGATAATGCTCCATAGGGCATTTAACAGCAACTGGAATCCAAAATGGTACATGGCGGTCTTCACCCATAGGTGATAAAATCCTTTTGACCACACAATTCCCGCCGCAATTCCCATAAGGATGTAGAGTAAGGTCCATACCGGAGCAAATAACCAGTTGGGGGGATTAAAACTGGGCTTGTTCAAGCTAACGTACCAATCATTGACGGAAGTCTGAGTCGCAAAACTGGAGAGAAAGCCTATTAAAAGACATATGGCGACAGCGATTATGATTTTAGTAATGGTTCCCTTCACAGTAGTTGGATTCTTACTAAAATAACAATTTAATACTGAATGCAAACCTTTGGGCAAATCTTATCTTTGCCCAAATTCATGTTCATGACCGAAAAGGATTTTGTTCCTATCCAAAATCTGGATTATTTAACGGAAGGCATAGTGGGTTGGAAAGCACCTAGTAACATTGCTTTAGTAAAGTACTGGGGAAAGATGCCTAATCAAATACCGGCCAATCCCTCCATAAGCTTTACACTGGATGCTTGTGCAACCAAAACCTCATTAAAATTTAAGAAGCTTGAAAAAAAGGACAGCGAATTTTCTTTTGATTTTCTTTTTGAAGGGATGCCCAAGGAAACCTTTAGGCCCAAAATCAGCACTTTTTTTGAACGTGTCTCCTCCTACTTGCCTTTTTTAAAGGAGTATCATTTTGAGATTGACAGTTCAAATTCCTTCCCCCATAGCAGTGGTATTGCCTCCTCTGCCAGTGGCATGTCTGCCCTGGCCCTCTGCCTTTTGGAAATTGAAAGGCGAAGTACCCCTGGAATGACACCAGATCATTTTACGAAAAAGGCGTCCTTTTTAGCTCGATTGGGCTCAGGGAGTGCCTGTAGAAGTATTGAGGGGGACCTAATTCAATGGGGAAAAACAGCTTCCATAAAAGAAAGTTCAGATTTATTTGGAATTACGTATCCCTTTGAAGTCCATTTAAATTTTAAAAATTACCACGATACCATTCTCCTGGTACATAAGGGCCAAAAACCGGTCAGTAGTACGGTAGGCCATGGATTGATGAAGGACCATCCATTTGCTAAAAACCGATTTAAACAGGCCCATCAAAACCTGGAGGCCCTACAGTCCATTTTCAGGAATGGGGATTTGGACGCCTTTGTAAAAATCGTTGAAAGTGAGGCATTGACCCTTCACGCCATGATGATGACCAGTCAACCCTACTTTATGCTAATGCTGCCCAATACCTTGGAAATTATCAAGCGCATTTGGGCGTTCCGACGGGAAACGAACATGCCCATTTGCTTCACTTTGGATGCCGGGGCCAATGTTCATGTATTGTACCCTGCATCCGAAAAAGAGAAGTGCATCCAATTTATTCAAGATGAATTGGTTGCCTACTGTGAACACGGACAGTATATTTGCGATCGAATTGGAAATGGGGCGAAACAATTTTCTCCTATTTAACAATAACAAATGGGACAAGGCAACGTTATTTTAGGGCTTTAACCCTAATTCTTTGCCAAATTGTTGACCGTAAAGACAAGTTTGTTTACTTTTAAGATATAAATGGTTGAACAAAAAGATATGAAAGGACCATTATTTTATTCTAAAATTTTACTTTTTGGAGAGTACGGAATCATCAAGGACTCCAAAGGACTTTCCATTCCCTATAACTTTTTTAAAGGTGCGTTGAAAACTGACGGAGCGGCTACTGAAGTTGCAAAGAAATCCAATGAAGGCTTACGGGAATTTGCAATCTACATGGAAGAAATCCAATCTGAACATTTGGTAACCTTTGACATGAAAAGCCTGCTAGCAGATATTTCAGAAGGCATGTATTTTGATAGTTCCATTCCCCAAGGTTATGGTATCGGCAGCAGCGGTGCGTTGGTAGCGGCCATTTATGACAAATATGCCCATAACAAAATAACCGTTCTCGAAAACCTGACTCGAGAAAAGCTTTTGAAGCTGAAAACTATTTTCGGGAAAATGGAGTCTTTTTTTCACGGAAAATCTTCCGGATTGGACCCATTGAACAGTTATTTGAGTTTACCCATTCTCATCAATTCCAAGGACAATATCGAATCCACGAGCCTGCCCTCCCAAAACAAGGAAGGTCGTGGCGCAGTTTTTTTGTTGGACAGCGGCATGACGGGTGAAACGGCCCCCATGGTTCAGATTTTTATGGAGAAGATGAAACAAGAAGGTTTCCGAAATGTAATCAAGGAAAAGTTCATAAAGCATACGGATGCCTGTGTAGATCACTTTCTGAATGGGGACATCAAAGGACTTTTTGGTCATGTGAAACAGCTTTCACATGTGGTACTAGATAATTTTAAACCTATGATTCCCAAACAGTTCCACCAACTGTGGCAAAAAGGAATAGAGACCAACGATTACTATTTAAAACTTTGTGGTTCTGGTGGAGGTGGATATATTTTGGGATTCACAGAAGATATTGACAAGGCCAGGAAATCATTGCAGGGCCATACATTGGAAGTAGTCTACAACTTCTAAAAATTTCTCATGCTTAGTAGAAAAAATAAGCTCTTGCTTTTCAAGCTTTTGAGCTTATTTTCCGTGGTTAGGGGCTACAATATTCTGATGATTACCCTCGCCCAATATTTGGCTTCCATCTACATTTTAGCACCTGATTGGCCGCTGCGAAAAGTAGTGCTTGACCTCAACCTCTTTCTTATAGTAAGTGCTTCGGCTTTGGTAATTGCTTCGGGGTACATCATCAATAATTTTTACGATGCGGAAAAAGACTTGATCAATAAGCCCACCAAGAGTATGTTGGATCGATTGGTAAGTCAACGTTTTAAGTTGACGACCTATTTTATCTTGAATTTTTTGGCCGTTTTTGCCGCAAGCTACATTTCCTTTAGAGCGGTTCTGTTTTTCTCGGCATACATTTTTGGTATTTGGTTGTATTCCCATAAACTAAAGCGAATTCAAGCCCTTGGAAATTTGGTGTCGGCCACATTGGCCATCGCACCTTTTTTTGTGGTTTTCGTATACTATGGCAATTTTGAGACGGTCATTTTTGTGCACGCCGTATATCTATTCTTGTTGATTTTAGGCCGCGAGGTCATTAAAGACTTGGAGAATATTGCGGGAGACTTGGCCCAAGGATACGAAACCATCCCAATATTGTTTGGCCCGCAAGCTGCAAAAAGTTTGATTGCTTTTTTGATAGTTTTGACCTTAGTCCCGACCTATCTTCTGATTGCCGTGTTTGACGTGGGGTATATGTCCGTCTATTTTATTGCTTCCGGCACTTTGTTGATTGTATTCTTGGTGCTATTATGGAAGTCGGGGGCTAAGATGCACTATGTATGGCTTCACAATATTTTAAAGTTTATCATTATCTCAGGCGTTTTTAGTATTCTGCTGATTGATGTGGACTTGGTTTTAAATCGAATTCTATGAAACGAAATGAACTCAAGGTGGCCTTGGCGCAGATTTCACCCGTTTGGCTCGATAAAAAGGGGACCCTTGCCAAGATTGAAGCTTCGATTTTAGAGGCGGCCAAGAACAAGAGTGAATTGATCGTATTTGGGGAAGCATTACTTCCTGGCTACCCTTTTTGGTTGGCCTTGACCGGAGGGGCGGAGTGGAATACCAAGGTGAACAAAGAACTGCATGCCCATTATGTGCGCAATTCCGTTCAGATTGAAGCAGGGGATTTGGATGCTATCTGCCGATTGGCCAAGGAAAATAACATCGCCATTTATTTGGGCGCCATGGAGCGACCACAAGATCGCGGTGGGCATAGCATCTACGCGTCTTTGGTGTATATCAATGAACATGGGGAAATCAAATCGGTACACCGCAAGTTACAGCCTACCTATGATGAGCGATTGACATGGGCCCCGGGGGATGGGAATGGATTGCAAGTGCATTCCCTAAAACAGTTTACGGTCGGTGGATTGAACTGCTGGGAGAATTGGATGCCTTTACCGAGAGCGGCGCTTTATGGTCAGGGGGAAAACTTGCACATTGCAGTTTGGCCTGGAAGCCTGCATAATACCAAGGACATTACCCGATTTATCGCAAGGGAATCACGAAGCTATGTGATTTCAGTTTCCTCCTTGATGAACAAGGAATACTTTCCCACGGACACGCCACATTTGGATAAAATACTGGAAAAAGCCCCCGATGTCTTGGCCAATGGAGGTTCCTGCATTGCTGGTCCTGACGGGGAATGGGTAGTGGAGCCGGTGGTTAATAAAGAAGGCTTGATATACCAAACGTTGGATTTTGACCGCGTTTATGAAGAACGGCAAAATTTTGATGCCGTGGGCCATTATTCCCGTCCGGATGTCACTAAACTAGTGGTCAATCGCGAGCGGCAATCCACAGTCGACTTGAAAGATTAACTACTCTTTATCTGTCCCATTCAGTAGCTCATACCCTTGACGGACTCCTTTTTCGATCGGGGGAACACCCCGTTCCATCCACGACGGCTTTCCTTCGCCTTTAAGGTAATGATCAAAAAACTGTGCCATGCGAATATTGAAATCCTTGCGATTCTGAAGCTTTAAGGGCCAGTGGGGTTCCCCATTATAATTTAAGAACCATGATGGCTTCCCAAGACGGCGTAGACTTACAAAGAATTCAATGCCTTGGTACCAGGGCACATGACCGTCTGCATCATTGTGCATGATCAATAAGGGTGTGTTGATTTTATCTATGTTGAATATGGGAGAATTTTCAATGTAGCGCGAGGGATATTCCCAAGGAGTACCACCAATTCTACTTTGGGTGTGCTCGTATTGGAACTGTCTACTGAGGCCCGTCCACCACCGAATACCGCCGTAGGCACTGATCATGTTGGGTACGGGTGCCCCGGATTCCGCAGCTTTGAAAATATCGGTTTTGGTTACCAAATACGCAATCTGATAACCGCCCCAGCTGTGTCCTTGTACACCAATATTGTTCTTATCAACAAAACCTTTCTCAATCAACGAAGTAACACCAGGAATCACGCAATTATAGGCACTTTCCCCAGGGTAGCCCACTCGGTATACCACATCGGGATTAAAAATAACGTACCCCCTGCTGGTATAAAAACTGTAGTTTAAGGAAGAGCGTTCCGCTCGTGGGTGTCGGTGCCGATGGATTCTATCCGAGCTTTTTTCATAAAAATTGACCAATAGCGGGTATTTTTTGTTCGGGTCAAAATTCTCCGGTTTTACCAGCATACCCTGAAGGGGTTTGCCATCCAAGGAGAACCAGTTTACAAGCGCAATGGTTCCCCAATTGTAGGAGCTCTGTTGTGGATTGGCATTGCTTAATTTCAAGGGTTTTTTAAAGTCGAGGTTGGCCAATCGCAAATCAGGGAATTCCTCAAAGGACTGTCTGGTGAAAATCACCTTGTTGGATAATTCCGCTTTTTTTGGTCTCGAATAACTGTAGGGTCCCGAGACCAACTGGGTAACACGATCGCTTTTAGGATTGTATTGGGCATATCCGGCATCTTTGGTATTTTCATTAAAGGTGCTGAGGAATAGGGGTTGGCTGATATCAATAGCCTCCTCTTCCTCATCCAAATCCAAATAGCGGTAGACGGTTTTGGATGCCCTTCCATCCGTCAACTTTACTTTTTCACCCGATTTGGGCTGAACTTTCCAGATATCGTATCCATCATAGACAAGAATGGATTCGTCACCCTTGGTCCAACCCGCAACACCATAGGGAAAAGGGTAGTTGGGATAGTCATTTTCCTCATAGTAAAAAATGCCTCCTTCGGTCAAATCCGTACGCTTGCCGGAACGAAGATCATAGGCAAACCAAGTGCTGTCCACCCTGCTGTAACCATACCCATAATTTGCCTTAGGGCTAAGCTGCATCCGGGGTACTTTTTGGAATTCTTGAAGGGTTTCCCCGGTTTGGGTGTCAACGGTCTTATAATCGTAATAACGCCGCGCCGTCCATTGACTTTGCAAATCATACGGGCTGCTGGTTCGGACCAAAGCAATAGCTGCGTTGCCTTTATCACCCAATTCGGAATCCGTGAATGTTTCATCAGCCATCATGATGAGTTTTTGATTCCTTAGCTGCATAGCAGAGGTAAACGACCGGATGGAATCGTTTTTTAATTGCAATTCCTGAACGGTGTACAATCGCGGTTCATTATACGTCCATACCTCCACGTTTATAATTTCTTCATCCAATAAAGAAGTGTCTTTTTGAATGGGAGGCCTTCCTAATCCAAAATAGAGTTTGGATTCATCTTCGGAAAAATGGACCTTACCATATTTTGATACTACATAACCGTCCGGGGCAGAGGCATTATCCAGTATTTTGGTAGCTTTTTGCTGTCCCTCTTCCCAAAGAAAAAGTTCATTGGGTCGCAATTGTATTTTGGTAGTATCAGTATCCACAATAAATCCAACGTTTTTTCCTGAATCACTACATCCAAGCTGGAAATACGTTGCCTTTTGGGCTTCGTGTAAGGTTGTTGTCACATTGGTTTCCAGATTTCGCACATAAACCCCAACAGTACTGTCTTTTGCAACTCCGGTGGACGTATATGCCAGATATTTTCCCTTTTTGGCAAACACGTAATCCGTGACAAATTTGATGGTATCCTGGGCTTTGGTCCCAAGATTGAGTGCCACCAAATGATAGCCTGTTTTTTTGCCTACTTTTTTGGGTTTGTCCTTTTTCTTTTTGTTCTCCTGGAGGGAGTCTTTTTTTTCTTCCTTTTTCTCTTTTTTGATGTCTTCCAGTTGATAGGCCAAATAGCCGGACCATTTTTCCGGGAGTTTATAGGATTTCACATTTCCTACTTTGCTGAGGGTTTGGTTAGCCAAATTGAAGATACCTAATGAATCTTTGGGCAGTTTATCTTTTTTGACCTTTCTTTTCTTCATCGCCATAATACTGTCTTTCCACGCTTTAATGGTAAAAACGGCATACTTAGAATCATAGGTAAAATGTCCTTTCTGCCCTCGATCGTATTCCAAAACAAAATTCCCTTTGGCATCCTGCACCTTAAAAAAGTGGTCTTTTTCGCCCTTTTCAAGACTGTATAAAACATAGCTGCCATCAGGAGCAATGGCTTCGTCTTGAATGGTGCTCCAAAGGTCATAATCACTATGGTCCAGTATCTTTTTTTGCCCATAGGCCAGGGTGGTCAATAGGGTCAATGCAATTAGTAAAGTTCTCGATAACATGTTGCTATGAATTAGTCCTTATAAATATAGGGCATCACGGGCATTTTCAGGAGGATACCACTAAATATCGACAGGGTGCTTGGAAAATCTGGATTTCTCTTTTCAAGTTCGAATGCGCTTGGACGAATTGTTCAAAATGTTAGTATTAGGACTATCTTTGCAAAAATTTTAGACTGATGGCGAAATCAGACAACGAACGCAATCGTAGACCGGGCAACCGAAAAAATACGTTTAAGAAGGGCACTCCCCCCAAGGGAAGTTTTGCCGAAAAGGCAAACCGATATGCTTCCCAGAAAAGAAAACCAAAACCGGCTACAAACTCCAACCCGGATTTAATCCGATTGAACAAGTACATTGCCAATGCGGGTATTTGTTCCCGAAGGGAAGCGGATACCTTTATTGCCGCGGGTAATGTAACAGTGAACGGAAAACCTGTAACGGAGATGGGCTATAAGGTGAAAAAGACGGATGATGTCCGCTTTGATGGTCGGAAATTGAATCCTGAAAAGAAGGAATACGTACTACTCAACAAGCCAAAGAATTTCATCACTACGACCCGTGATGAAAAAGGCAGAAGGACCGTAATGGAACTGGTGAGTAGCGCCAGTAACAATCGGTTGTACCCGGTAGGTCGTTTGGACCGGAATACTACGGGACTTTTATTATTTACCAATGATGGAGATCTGGCCAAAAAGCTGACCCACCCCAAACATGGAGTGCGCAAGATCTATCATGTACATCTGGAGAAGAATGTAAGCATTGCGGATATTAGAAAGATTCGTGAAGGGATTACTTTGGAGGATGGCGAAGTACAGGTAGATGAAGTCGATTATGTGCAAGGTGCCTCGAAGAAAGAGATAGGAATAGAAATTCATTCCGGTCGCAATCGAATTGTAAGGCGCATTTTTGAGCATTTGGGGTACGAAGTTTCCAAATTAGATCGTGTGGTTTTTGCTGGATTGACCAAAAAGGACTTGCCCCGAGGCCATTGGCGCTTCCTGACGGAACAAGAGGTCATCAATTTGGGGATGATTAAGTAAAAAGACCTAAAGGTTCACAAATGAAGGGCAAACCTTATCTTTTATTTTCTTTCATTGGTTTTGGTCTGTCGCTATTGGTTTCGAGCTTTTCTTCTTGTGATGGTAATGATGCAAATGAGACAATTGATGTTATGGAGCCCATACAAGTGGACTCTACCAAAGCACGCTTTGTCATTGAAGGCACACCTTGGAGATTTGATCGTTTTGAATTTTCGGAAGTTACGGAACCCAACGGGTCCATGTTGAGTGCAACGGAATTAACAAACCTAATTACCGAAGATTTTTCTGATGTCATTATTGAATTTAAGGAGAATGGTACTGGTACTGAAGTACGCTTTGACCCCATTCCCAGTTCTTTCTTTTGGGAACTAAATTCATTGGGGGATATCGTTTTCCTGGATCAAGTCGGCAACGAGTTTTCTCCATTGGGAATGTTCCATGTAAATGTTGTCCAAGAGGAAATTAGTTTTAGTATGGAATTCCCTTTCCTTATGGTTGATGAAGGCGTGACTGTAGAGGTATCTGGAACTACATTTCTAAAAAGTGAACTATAGTTAAAAACCCGGGAATCCCCGTTGGTCTTTGTTGGCCAATTTCAGTTTTTTGTTTCAAAAAATTTGATATAACCTATCCCGTTCTATTTTTGTTACGAGGACTATTAAAAGTTCTTGATCTTCTTTGGTCAGTGTATTGAACAGTTGATTGCCTTTCTTCAACGCATCAAGACCAAATTCCAGTCCTTTGACTTGACTTCTGGAATACGCTTTTTTATTTTGTTTCATCACTGCGATCAAATAATCGATGATCTCTATGATCTTTTTCATCAAAACTTGATTGTGCAGTGTCTCAAAAAGCGATTGGGTGGTTTGGATAAAATCTTCAATTTCGTCCTTGGACAATAGACTGATCAACCTATCAATTTTGCCCAAATCATAGGGGGGGTTAATATTGTTTTTGACAGCTTCCTCAATAAAAATATGTTCAAATTTTGAGGCCGCTCGAAAGGACTTCAAGGCTTTTAATCCGGCAGTTACAATTTTGGGTAGGTGCCTCCCATGGGTGAAGATGAGCATGGACGTATCCAATACCACTTGAATCAATTTTTGAGGTTGTCTAAGGAAGTCGTCCAAACTTTTAAAAGCGTTGTCCAATTCCATCCGCTTCTCATAATCGGGATAGACATAGTCCAAAAAAAAGTCCCTAAACCCTACAACGGTTTCCTCGGGTATCGTTTCAGGAATCTCATAGTGACGTTGAAGATTTTGGTATTGATACCGTTCGCGAATTGAAGTCCTGTACCCTTCAATGATATCCTGTAAAATTTCCGTTCTGGTCATCTATTCATAGTTCGTTGCATTAAAACGACTTTTGGATTTTTCTATTTCTTGCCTATTTCATACACCAGTTCCACCATGCCGTCCTTAAAGGCGGTCACATCCTTTAAATGGAGTGGGATTTCTTTTCCTATGTAGTCGAAAAAGAGTATTCCATCACCCAAAAGGATGGGGATGATGGTGATATTGAGTTCATCGGCCAATCCCAGTCGCAAAAATTCCTTGGTCAACATCGCTCCCCCGACCATCCAGATATTGTTGAATTGGGATTTGAGCTTGTTGAGTACAATGTCGGTCAATTTGCCCGAAAGGAATCGCACACTTTTTTTATCTGATCTCAGGATTCTTTTCGTCAGGACAAAGACGGGAACCTCACCATAAGGCCAACCCAATTCAAGGGCGCGCTCATAGGTTTTGGAACCCATAATATAGCAGTCTATGGACGCAAGAAATGCAGCAATGTATTCTTTGGTAAGCTCAATACCTTCTACATAGTTGTCTTTTGATTGCATCCAAGAAACGCTCCCATCTCTTTTGGCAACAAAGCCATCAAGAGTGGAGACCATATGAATCGTTATTTTGGAATTTTCGGTTTTCATCGCTCACATGATCGCTAAGAAGGTCAAAATGATAAGAGAATTAAATTTAATATTAATCCATCATTTTCATCTTTTCTTGTATTTCTTCCAAAGACAAATTCCCCAAACTCCCCTCGTGGGTATGTTCAATGTCTTTTTTAGGCTTAAAATTGCCATTTTCAATGGCTTTGCCCATGGTCTTATAGGCATCCCGAAAAGGCATCCCATTTTTGACCATTTCGTTTAAGGTATCCACACTAAAGAGGTAGTCATATTTGGGGTCGTCAAGAATTTCCGTGTTGACCTTGATTTCCTTTAAACTGAAGGTGGTCATTTCCAGACAGGCTTTTACATCCTGCAAAGCGGGTACGATGATGTCCTTGACCACCTGAAGGTCCCTGTGATAGCCGCTGGGCAAATTATTGGTTACCAGGGTCAATTGGTTGGGTACTGCCTGTACCTTGTTACATTTGGCCCGTATCAACTCAAATACGTCAGGATTCTTTTTGTGGGGCATAATACTGCTACCCGTGGTGAGTTCATTGGGGAAGGAGATAAAATCAAAATTCTGGCTCATGTAAAGTGTGATGTCCATCGCCAGTTTGGATAGGGTGGCCGCAATACTTGAGATACCAAAAGCCGTTGCTTTTTCCACCTTACCACGACCCATTTGGGCTGCCACGACATTGTATTTTAAGGTTTCAAAGCCCATTTCCTGTGCAGTAAGCGTCCTATCTATCGGAAAAGAACTGCCATAGCCTGCGGCACTGCCCAATGGGTTCTGGTCGGTAACTTTATAGGCCGCTTGCACTAAGTACAAATCGTCGATCAAGCTTTCGGCATAGGCTGAAAACCATAAGCCAAAAGAGGAGGGCATTGCAATCTGTAAATGGGTATAGCCTGGCAAAAGTACTTTTTGGTATTTCTCAGCTAATTTCAACAACCGATCAAACAGGTCTTTCACCTGATTTTTGATTGTGGTCAGTTCTTCCTTCAAGTAGAGCTGCATGGCCACCAGTACCTGATCGTTTCGGGAACGTGCCGTATGGATTTTCTTGCCTGTATCCCCCAATTTTTCAATTAACAGAAATTCAATTTTGGAATGCATGTCCTCAAAATTTTCTTCAATAGTGAATTCTCCTTTTTCAATGGATTTTGCAATGTGATTTAATTCCTTGACCAAGGCTTTGCCCTCTTCGTTTGAAATCAAGCCTACCTTTGCCAACATTTTGGCGTGTGCAGTCGATGCTATTACATCGTACTTTACCAAAATCAAATCCAATTCTCGGTCATTGCCAACAGTAAAATGGTCTATTTTTTTATCTGTGCTAAATCCTTTGTCCCAAAGTTTCATATCTCTTTTGCTATTATTGGTTCGGTCTTATTTTGCTGATACCACTACTTTTTTATGGATAAGATCCTCTTTTTCAATGCAATTGACCAAGTATTTAGCAAGAGTATTCCTGCTAATGGTCAAATTGGGTTTCGGTACATTGTAGAAAGACTCCAATACCTTTTGGTGGTTTTTTGAATTGGTAAGTCCCACAGGCCTAACGATGGTCCAATCCATGGATGATTTTTCAAGTAGGTCCTCTTGCCTTTCATGGTCGGCATAAGCTACGCCAATGTTACTACGTTCAATAAGTGTACGAAACCAAAGTGGAATATCTTTTTTTGTTTCACGTGCACCCCATGCAGAACAGGTAACAATTCTCTTAATTTTTGTCCTTTCGGCAATTTCGACCACTTGTGCAATCGTAGCTGAGATTAGGTTTTTTGGGGACCTCAAAGGGGACCAAGGGAAATCCGATTTTCGGGACACGTTTAGGACATTGATAATGGCATCACATCCTTTTATGGCCCTTTCCAAATCCGCTTTATTCATAGGATTTCCTTCGTGTACTGCAACCCCTTTTTGCGGTTGGATCGTTTTCGCATCCCTGACCAAACAACTCACCTCATATCCTTTCCCAAGGGCTGCTTCCAAAACCAAATTTCCTGTTCTACCTGTCGCTCCAAGGAGTAGTGTTTTCATTATCAAATTCAAGTTCAAGAATCAAGTTCAAATACCATTTTAATCTTGTATTTGATGCTTGCGTTTGTATTTATTTTTTGAGAAATCCTTCTAAAATATCGATATAGAGTCCTACAGCTTCTTCTACCTCTTTTACATAGATGAATTCGTCGGCCGAATGGGAACGTGGGCTATAGCCGGGTCCCAGTTTTAAGGACTGGCAGCTGAGCTTCGCTTGATCGGACAAGGTTGGGGAACCGTAGGTTGTTCTTCCAAGGGCAATACCTGATTGTACCAATGGATGTTCCTTAGCAATGGAAGAACTGTCCTTATTCAACGATCGAGGGGTCAATTGGCAGGGCGCTTCTTTTTGTAGAATCTCATTGATTTCCTTATTGGTATAGCAATCGTTGACTCGCGTATCAATAACTAAATCCACATGGGCAGGTACTACGTTATGCTGGCTTCCAGCACTAATCTGGGTGACCGTAATCTTCACCGGGCCCAATACTTCCGAGACCTTTTCAAATTCATGGTTTTTAAACCATTCCAGTACTTCAGCGGTTTTGTAAATAGCGCTATCCTCATTGGGATGGGCAGCATGTGACGGTGTCCCCAAAACTTTGCCGTCATAAACGATCAATCCCTTTTCGGCGATGGCCAATTGCATTTCGGTGGGCTCTCCAACGATTGCCACATCAATCCCAGGTAAAATGGGGAGTAGTGCCGAAAGGCTTTTTGCACCGGCATCTTCCTCCTCAGCGGTGGCACCCATAATGAGGTTATGACCGAGGTCTTCGCGCTCATAAAAATGGACAAAAGTAGCTAGAAGGCTGCAGAGGGCCCCCCCAGCATCATTGCTGCCTAGACCATACAATTTTCCATCTTCAATGTGAGGGTGAAACGGGTCCTTGGTATAGGCGGAATTGGGCTTGACCGTGTCATGATGCGAATTCAACAGTAGGTTGGGCTTGCTTTCATCATAGTGTTTATTGAAAGCATAGATGTTATTGTGTTGACGTTGGGTCTCCACCCCAAATTTTTTGAGCCATGCATCAATGGCCGCAGCAGTGCCGTCTTCTTCTTCTGAAAATGATGGGATAGAAACCAATTGGTGTAATAATCCCAAGGCCTCTTGCGCCAATGTTTGCTTTGTAACTGTCATAAAACCAGTCTTGTATAATTTGTGTTTTCTTGTTCAAACAACCCTAAATTCCCAATACGCACCTCTGACACTCCATTTTTTAAGGCCTCAAAGCAATTATGAAGTTTGGGTAACATTCCCTCTGCAATACTACCTTGCTCCAATAACTTTTCATACGATTTGGAGTCAATTTTTTGGATGACCGATGTTGTATCATGTATATCCTTTAAAACGCCATGTAATTCAAAGCAATAATTTAGAGTAGTCTTAAATACTGAACTTAAACCCACGGCCAAAGCGGAGGCTATGGTATCTGCATTGGTGTTCAACAACTGTCCCTTCTGGTCGTGTGTAAGTGCACAAAATACAGGGGTAAGTCCAATGTTCAAGATTTCGGTCAATCTTTGGACATTGATGCCATCCACATCACCTGCAAAACCGTAGTCGATGTCTCTTACGGGCCGTTTATGGGCGCTAATACTATTGGCATCTGCTCCGCTCATTCCAATGGCATCCGTATTCAATCGCTGTAGTTGGCCCACAATGGTTTTATTGACCAGTCCCCCGTAGACCATGGTGACGACATCAAGGGTTTTGGTATCGGTGATACGGCGTCCATGGACCATTTTGGGTTCTATTCCTAGTTTGGACAAGAGTTCCGAAGCTTTTTTGCCCCCACCATGAACCAAGATTTTCGGGCCTTCAACCCCCGAAAACAGTTTCAAAAACTGATGAAGTCGTACTTCATTTTCGATAATGTTACCGCCTATTTTGAATATGGAAAGTTTTTTCTTCACCTCATGCGTTTAATATTCCACCATCAATGGTCATGGCAGTTCCAGTTATCCAAGAAGCATCCTCCGATACAAGAAATAGTGCCAATTTAGCAATTTCTTCAGGGGTTCCTAGACGATTCAATAAAGTTGCCTTTCCTGCATTTTCAACGGCTTTTTCAGGATTTGGAAAAGCTTGGGCCGAATCCCATATCAAAGGGGTATCCACGGGTCCGGGACAAATGGCATTTACCCGGATTTTTGGAGCATACTCAACGGCCATTTGTCGCATTAAGGCCAATGTCGCCCCTTTTGAAGCACAATAGGCAGGATGATTGGGAAAACTTTTGAATGCTGCGATGGAGGCGTTGATAAGAATAGTACCACCGTAATCCTTCAGTAAATGGGGAATGGCATATTTAGAAATGTAGAAAATGGAACTGAGGTTTACATCTATGGTTCTTTTCCATTCTGCAATGGGTAGATCTACTACATTGCCCAATCCCAGGATTCCCGCATTCAGCGAGAGTATGTCTAAGCCACCAAATGCATGAATAGCTTCTGTAACAAGCTTTTTGTTATAATCAACGTTGCTTACGTCTCCAGGAATAAAAATGGAACCAGAGA
>JBCDBE010000008.1:0-49129 GCA_039184365.1 Bacteroidota bacterium
AATCTTTTCACCGTCCATTATAGTAATAGTCTTTGTTGTGAATTTAGATTCTCCGCTGGCATCATCTTTCTTGATAAAATAGACTTCCTCAACTACCTCTTTTTCTTCGAGATCTTCCAATAGCTCATCAAGCTCTTCTTTTTCAGTCTCAACGATTGTTTCAACTATAATTGTTTTTGGACTCGCTTCATGTGCTTCTATATCCCTTCCATTTATAAACAAGAATGAATCATCGCGTTTCCACGTATATTTTCCGTCGAGCAAAAGACGTGAGACCCTACCTCGACGAGTTTTTGATGGATGAACGGGTCATTGATGTAAATCCTATTCTCAGGAACATCCTGGTCAGGGGCATTATTTTGAATACGCGCCCCAAAAAATCAGCTAAGGCCTATGCCAAGATTTGGTGGGATGAAGGCTCCCCGCTGATTGTGATTTCCAAACGATTTCAGAAAAAGGTTCAAGAACGTTTGGACATGCCGGTTGGTTTGGGCATGCGCTACGGTAGTGGAAATATCAAGGAGGGTTTGGAGGATTTGGCCAATCAGGGCGTGGATGACGTGCTGTTGGTACCCTTATATCCACATTATGCCATGTCTTCTTATGAGACTGTGGTCGTAAAGGCACAGGAAGACCAAATGAAGTACTTTCCAGACATGAAAATGTCCGTAATGCCCGTTTTTTACCAGAACAAGGATTATATTAAGGTGCTTTCCAAAAGTATAGCCGAAGGTCTCGATGGCTTTGAGTATGATCATGTTTTATTTTCCTACCACGGGATTCCCGAACGCCATATTCGAAAATCGGATCCCACTAAAACGCATTGTAAAATTGATTCCAATTGTTGTTCCGCAAATTCCTTGGCACATACCACCTGCTATCGCCACCAATGTTTTGAAACCACGGAATTGGTAAAGAAGGAATTGGGATTGCCCCATGATAAGGTGAGTAGCAGTTTTCAATCGAGATTGGGAACCGACCCATGGCTACAACCCTTTACGGACAAGGAATTTGAACGCTTGGCGGAAGCGGGAAAAACACGTTTGGCCGTCATCACCCCTGCATTTGTCTCGGATTGTTTGGAGACTTTGGAAGAAATTGCCATGGAGGGGGAAGAAGAGTTCAAAGAGGCTGGGGGAATGTCCTTTAAGCATATCCCTTGTTTGAACGATCGGGATGATTGGGCAGATTTAATGGCCAGTTGGGTGATGCAATGGCAGGAAAAAGATTTAATGCCCGTGTGATAGCAATTCGGAAACGGGACAATGAAGCATCCGTTTTTCGTCAAAAAAAGGTGTGCTTCATTTCATTCACAGTTCATGGCTAAAGCTAAATCCGAAGAACTCGGGACGGAACCTATCGGCAAACTACTGATAAAACAAGCGGTACCCGCCTCTATCGGGATTTTGGTGATGTCCCTCAATATTTTGGTCGATACGGTCTTTGTCGGTAATTGGATAGGCCCTATCGCCATTGCGGCGATCAATGTAGTGCTTCCCGTTTCATTTTTTATTGCGGCCTTGGGTATGGCCATTGGTATTGGGGGTTCAAGTATTATTTCGAGGGCCCTGGGAGCAGAAGACAGGAAAAAGGCCCAACACACCTTTGGAAACCAAATTGCTTTAACCCTTTTGGTAACCGTTTCAATGGTACTATTGGGACTGTATTATGTGGACACGCTTATTCCTGCTTTTGGAGGGAAGGGTGCCATATTTGAACCTGCCAAAATCTACTACATCATCGTATTGTACGGGGTACCTTTCTTGGCCCTATG
Organism: Bacteroidota bacterium; assembly: GCA_039184365.1. Taxonomy (GTDB): domain Bacteria; phylum Bacteroidota; class Bacteroidia; order Flavobacteriales; family Flavobacteriaceae; genus Croceivirga. The sequence continues at coordinate 1,775 of JBCDBE010000008.1, forward strand.
TATGATGGGCAATACGGTAATTAGGGCCGAAGGCAAACCCAAATTTGCGATGATTGCCATGATTATCCCATCTGTGGGAAACTTGCTGCTCGATTATGTCTTTATTTATGTTTTTGACTGGGGCATGCATGGAGCTGCTTGGGCCACTACGGCGGGCTACTTGCTCTGTTTTTCTTACATCCTTTACTTCTTTTTGTCCAAGCATTCGGAATTAAAAATAGCACCCCAATATTTTAAACTCAACAGCAGAATTCTTAAGGAAATCGGTGCCTTGGGTGGAGTAACCCTAGCCAGGCAAGCGGTAACTAGCATTATTGTACTGTTGATGAACAATATTCTATTTGACCTAGGGGGAGAGGCCCTCTTAGCCGTATATGCCATTATCAGTCGCATGTTGATGTTTGCCCTTTTTCCGGTCTTTGGGGTCACCCAAGGATTTTTACCTATTGCAGGGTTTAATTATGGAGCCTTCAAATATGACCGGGTTAAAACATCCATTTATACGGCCATCAAATATGCAGCATTGGTGGCCACTTTGGTTTTTGTAGTGCTCATGATTTTTCCTGTGGAAATAGCCGGTTTATTTCTAAGTGACCGTACGGATTTACCTTCAGGGGAATTGGTTATGAACGCCTTTGTTTTGGAACATTCCCCTTTGGCGATGCGGCTGGTCTTTGCTGCAACGCCCATAATTGCTTTACAGTTGATCGGTGCGGCCTATTTTCAAGCCGTGGGCAAGGCCGTTCCCGCATTATTGCTCACCTTAACACGACAAGGCTTCTTTTTTATTCCACTCATTTTAATTTTACCGTACTTTTTGGGAGAACTGGGCGTTTGGCTTTCCTTTCCCATTGCTGATGTTTTAGCAACGGTGGTTACGGGGATATATTTGAGGAAGGAGATTAAAACGAGTCTTATGGAATCGAACCCCCGGGGAATTAATTGACGATTTGCGTAGCTGCCTTGCTTATAATTTTCCACTCTCCCGATAACTTTTTCAACAAAAAAATATCGATGTAAAGTAGTTCTTTGGATGGTATTTTAATTTCTGCTTTGGCCGAAGCGATGTTGTTTGCTAAATCTATTGTCAAAATCCTTCCCTGCCTGCCATTAAATTGTCCTTTTTCACGATTTTCAAAAGGTGCGGCATATTCCTTAGGTGATAAGACCCATATTTCTTGGCCTTTTTTGGAAAGGAACAGAGGTGCTTCCTCGTAGAAGGCAGATTGAATTAAATCGGAATCGTTGTATGAAGATCCGTTGATATAATTCATTAACGTCTGTTGAATAGCTTCCACTCCAGATTGAGCAGAAATAAAATTGGAAAAGAATACCAAGGATAGGACGACTGTTGTTTTCATGATATTTATTTATTGGATATTGATTTTGGTTGAATTCGAATAATTTGACCCGCTTCGGTATCAGTCAAAAGGTAGAGTTTGCCCTCAGGGCTTTGGGCCACTTTTCGTGATCGGACCCGACTATCCAAAAAAAGCTCTTCAACACTAATTATAGTGTTTTCTTCAATATGAAAACGCCATAGACTCCCTCTTGAAAGTCCGGGAACAAACAGATTGTTCTTCCAATTGGGAAATTCATTTCCTGTGTAGAAGCACAGCCCGGTGGGTGCTACGGTATGGTGCCAAAACCAGGCGGGATGGGTAAATTCAACACCCTCCAGCTTTGGGGGCCTGTAGTCTTTGCTACGTAGTTTTCCCGTGGTCACATTGGGCCATCCATAGTTGGCCCCTGGTTCCAGGACATTTAGCTCATCACCTTCAATGGTGCCGTGTTCCGTAAACCATATCCGATTTGAATTGGGTTGAAGTGCAATTCCTTGGGTATTGCGAATACCGATGGCATAAATACTTGGAATGGCATTTGGACCCAAATCGGGATTGTCTTCTGGGATACTTCCATCCAGATTAAAACGATGGATCTTTCCCCTTGGGTCGGTTACATCTTGGGCAATGGGCAGGGGGGGTTCGTCATGTTCCCAAAACAAACGTTCACCTACAGTGAGGTACAACTTGTTATCCGCACCAATAGCCATACCACCCCCATAATGGTAATTGATTTCATTGTAGGGTTCTGCGGTTAAAATGGGTTGAATGGCAACCAAGGAATCATTTTGTAGCTGGGCACGAACAAATTTTGTAGTCTTGCCCATACCTGGTTTTTTGGTGGCATAGGAAAAGAAAATGCGTTGGTTTTCCTTAAAGTTGGGATGTTTCAGTACCTCGAAAATTCCGGAATTATCCCCAAAATGAACGGCTCCTATACTATCCGTTAGATCTTTGGGAAAGCCTGTAATGATTTTTTTTGTTTTTGTGTTGAGGTTCACCTTCACCATGGCCCCATTTTTTTCGGTGACCAAGGCTTCCTCCTCAGAGAGAAAGGCAATGCTCCAAGGGCGGTTCAACCCTTCAAATACCACTTGTTTTGATGGAAGTATAGGACCTCCATCTTTGTTTTGATGGGTTGATGGATTGCAAGCGCTCAATAGCAATGTAATCCCCAAAAATAAGAAGACCCGCATCATGAAAATGTTTGACGCAAAGGAGGAAAGAAAAATGGGATTGCCCTTTAAAAATCATGATTCTTAAAACGAATTTTATGCGTTTAGTTGAATTGTTTCTTGAATTGTGAGGGGGTCAGATGGGTCATGGCCTTAAAGGCCAAATTGAATGAGGTCACGTTATTAAATCCCGAATCAAAAGCTATGGATGCAATCTTTTCATGCTTTGAAACATCGGAACACAATAGGCTTTTAGCATGTTCTATACGATGGTAATTGACGAACTCTGAAAAATTTTTGCCGGTGGATTCATTAATTACCCGCGATAGAACCCTGGGCGTAGTTTTTAGTCTTTTGGCAATTTCAGCAAGGTTGATTTGATGATTGAGATATGTTTTTTCGTCTTGGAACAATTGGTTCAAAGAGTGCAATACGTTTTTGGAAATGCTTTTTTCAAGTCGTTGCCCTTGATATTTCTCCAGTTGGAACGTGTGTTTTCTAAGCAATAAAAACGAAAAAACATAGACGAGAAAAGTGTACGAAATGGCCCCTCCAATATAAAAAGGGACAAGTCCCGATACATTGCCCATATAAAATACCCAAATAAACAGGACACCAAAAATCAAATTTCTGTACCAAACCAAAATCAGCTTTTGTGATCGATCCTTTTGCTTTAAGAAAAGACGGATGGCCAACCATAGGTAGAACATCAGGTGGCCAAAAATAATGTAGTAAACCGTCAAGGAAAGGGTATCGAACCGATTGGGGATGGCCCAGCAAAATAATGAGAATAAAACGTACGGTATAAAATGAGGGATAAGGAGCTTTTTGGATACTCGTTGATGAAAAAGTGCTTTACCATAAAACCAAAGGCTAGGGCCTACCAACAGGATTCCGGCAATACCCAAGTTACGCTGCCACGGTTCTAAAGGGAGATAGGTATTCAGGATGGACTTTCCAATGCGAATGGTCAGCCCCAAAATTAAAAGGGCAAGAAAGAAATGGCCCCTTCTATTGCCTCTTTGTAAGGTAAAAAGATAGGCACATAAAAACAGTGCCTGGGCAATTCCTAAACAGCTTAAAACAAGTATGATGGTAGTACTGGCCATAATCTATCCAATTCCCGATTGGAACAACCAATAGTTGATTTATTCCCCACCCAACTGCTTCTCAATTTCTTGCAGTGCCCTATCCAACTGGGGGTGATGCCCTTCAACACGATCCTTAAAATTCTTTTCCACAAAAATGTCCGGCTTTACGCCTTCTTTCTCCAGATTCTTTCCATCCAGGGTATAACACCCCCATGAGGGCAAGCGATAAAACGAACCATCAACAAGGCGGCTCCCTGAAGTGAATACAATCCAACGATAGGTCTCGGTACCGATCAATGTCCCCAGTCCCAATTCCTTAAATCCAGCTGAGGTCATTTCCGCATCGCTTAGCGATTGCTCGTTGATCAGTACAATAATGGGTTTTGCCGCTGGGCTAAAGTTAGGTTGTGAGGTGAGTTTTCCCTCGCGATATTTCCACTGTAAATACGGTTTTTGCGATAGGAACTGCAACACTTCATCGTGGACGTTGCCTCCTGTGTTATAGCGGAGGTCCAAGATGAGGGCGTCCCGTTTCATCGCTTCGGAGACCATTTCACGTTTGAACCGCTCCAAAGACCCTCCTCCCATATTTTTCATATGGATGTACGCCACTTTTTTATCGCTTTTCCCATCTACGTAGTTCTGATTGGCATCGATCCATTCATCATACAATAGCCCTCGCAACTGGTTTGATGAAATGGGATGTAGTTTCACCTCGTTTTTGGAACCATTTCGGCCAAAAGTTAAGGTCAAATCTTTGTCAATCGAGGGCTGAACAAAATATAGCTCTCGGTTTTTATTGGCATCTACTTTTTTTCCGTTCACGGCTACAAGTCGATCCCCTTTTCTAATATTTTTCCCTTTTACATCCATAGGACCATCTTCGATGATGCCCTCCACCCTATAGGGGTCATCATTGGAGAACTGGATGCCGGTGGCCATGGTTCTCATTTCGTAAAAGGTGTTTTCTTCCTGTCCGCTAGATCGAAATCCGAAATGTGACGTATTGAGTTCCCCCAGCATATCATTGAACAACAGCCGCAGTTGCGAACGCTTGCTTATTTTAGGAAGGTATTTTTCATATTTTGTTTTTAGGGCCGTCCAATCTTCGCCATGAAAGTTTTCATCGTAAAAGTTTTCCCCAAAACCGGCCCAGGCCTCATAAAACATTTGTTCGAACTCATCAGATAAGTTTCGCCGAAAAGTGTGGTTCAGTTTTATTTTTTCGACCGAATTTTTGTCAATGTTCAAGGTATGGATGTCCCCATTCACCAAAATGTAATCGGTGCCATCCGCCGAAGCAATTTGATAATTCCGAATTTCTTCATCCAACACTTTTTCCGTTTTGTTTTCTTCAAATGGGGTTATCGTAGTCTTCCACAGTTTCAAATCACCCTCATCATGGTTGCTCAAATAAAGGACATGGCTCTTCTTTTCTTTTTGCAGTACATGTAATCCGATTTGAAGCCCGAATGAGGGACTGATTTGCTCGGTGCGTTCCATCAAACCTTCTGGGGTAATCGTCAATACCTTTTTGTCTTTTTTCTCTTCAGGTTTTGCTCTTTTCTTTTTCGAATCCTTGTCTTCTGGTTCTTTCGGTTCTTCTTTAAAAAGCTTGTCGAATTCCTCCGCTACAAAAGGATCATCGTATTTGTTCAATGCCATTTGATAAATATGTCCTTCACGCATACCATAAGGGTAGGACGGTTTTGTAAGATTGGACGAATAGTATATGTATTTGCCATCTGGGGACCAGACCGCATTGGTTTCATTGACCCCGGTATCCGTTAGGTTGGTGGTTTTTTTATCGGATAGGCGAACGGTAAAAATATCATGTTCAAAATTGCGATAGGCATTGTAAAGGATATGGCTTCCATCCGAAGAAAAATAAGGTTGCGGTGCATATAAGGCCCAGAATTCATCTTTAACGAGAACAGTACTCTTAAAGTTGTTAAGGTCCAGGGTCCTCAGTTCGTCCCTTCCGCTAACATAAACGGCTTGTGTCCGCTCCTTGTTCAAGGAGAGGTTTTGATTATTACGTGCTTCATCCGTATGTTGTTTTTCAACCCGTGAGCCATCGGCAGCAAGACTGAAAATATTGGCATACCCCTTATTCGTTCTGGTGTAGATAAGGGTTGTATTGTCATTTAACCATTCCACTTCTTTTACGCGTTCGGTTTTTTTGATGGGGACCTGTTTGATAAACTTGCCCTTGACGTCCGCTACGAATAACTCTCCCCTTGAAACAAAGGCCAGTTTTTTATTGTCCGGTGAAACGGAAAAATTGGTAATGTTTCCGCTGCTATTAAAGTCCTTAAGCTTTTCCAAAGGATTGTTATTGGCCAATGAAATAGCTACTTTTTGAGCCTTGGCAGCGCCTACATCATAAAGGAAAATTTGATAGTCTTTGGTAAAGACTACTTTGGAACCGTCCGCACTTACCTGCGGCCTTCCAATGGAAGATTCAAAGGAGGTCAATTGTTTCTTTGTACCGTTCAGTAAGGTGTATAGATTGTACTCCCCGTTGGCCTCATCCGAAACAAAGTAAAGGGTTCCACTCGTATCGAACGCTGGCCACATGTCCTTTCCCAGATAATCGGTGTATTCCTTGTATTCCTTGGTTTTTGGGTTATAGGATTTTATATCGGGATTATAAGCCCCTTTGTAGCGCTTGCGATTGGCGAAAAACTTACTTTCCCAGCTCTCATTAAAAAAGATTTCGTCGGTTTGGGGATGGATGGTGATATTATGGGAATTGTCAAAGTAACCCGTGAACAAACGTTTTGGTGTTCCCCCCGTATAAGGCATTTGATATCCAGCAAAACGGTTTTCCCTATTTGAGGTAAAATAAATGTGTTTTGAATCCCAAGACCAGCCATCGACCTCGTCGATACCATCATGAAAAGTGAGTTGCGATATTTCACCACCTTCCATGGCCATAAGATAGATGTTGGTATTGCCATCGACGGTACTACTAAAGGCCAGCCACTGCCCATTAGGGGAAACCCTAGGTAAGGTCTCATTCCCTAACATAGCCGTTAGGCGCAAGGCACTACCACCGGTTGCCGGTACACTCCAAAGATCGCTGTCATAGCTAAAAATAAGGGTCCTGCCGTCAGGGGTAAGCGTTGGATCCATAAGAAAATAGGGCTCTTGGGATTGTACCATAAAGAACGGAAGCAGCAGTGCCAGACGGCATAAAAGCGTTTTGAACATGAGGTCGTTTTTTGAATTTGATGAAGGTACTAAATTTATATATTGCCAATTTCAAGTACATTTATTTCTTTTACGCTACTATGAAGCATCGCTATTTTTTGTTTTTCGGTCTTATTTTATTCATGAGCTGTTCTGAACATTCACAACCCTTAAAAAACCTTACCCTTTTTGTGGGGACCTATACGGATGGGACCAGTGAGGGGATATACACCCTAAGGTTTAACCCGGGAACGGGGGCATTGGATTCCCTTGAACTAAAGGCTAAATTGCCCAATCCTTCTTTTTTGGCACTTTCCAAGAATAAAGACTTCTTATATGCCGTTCAGGAAACGGCAGATTTTGATAGCTTGGGTGGCGGGGTTACGGCTTTTTCCATCAAGGAGGAATTGTTGGAGGAAATCAACAGTAAAGGTTCAGGAGGCGCCCATCCATGTCATATCGCCTTATCTGGAAGTGCACAATTGGCGGTTTCCAATTATACTGGGGGCAATGTAGGGGTTTTTGATATCAATGGGGATGGAAGTCTTGGTGATCGACAAGTGCTGAACCATAATCCAAAAGATACCACCGGGATTGCCCATGCGCATAAGGCCCATTTTAATACAGATGGCTTTTTTGTGACCGACTTGGGGCTGGATGTGTTAAAGCGCTATACAAAACAACCCCACGGTTGGATTCTCGCCGAACAAGCGGAACTGCAGCTTCCCAAGGGTGCAGGGCCAAGGCACTTTACCTTTAATACCGATAGGTCTTTTTTGTATGTGATCAATGAATTGAACGCGACGATTACTGTTTTTAAGAGGGATGGGGATGGAAGTTACCACCCTATTCAAACGGAAAGTACCGTAGCAGCTGATTGGACAGGTCAAAAAGCGTGCGCCGATCTTCATTTATCCCCGGATGGCAAGTTTTTGTATGGGTCCAATCGCGGTGAAAACACCTTGGTCATATTTTCGGTGGATAAGGCCTCAGGTAGGATTACCTTGGTAGGGCGGGAATCGGTTCAAGGGGATTGGCCCCGAAATTTTGTGCTAACCCCAGATGGCAATTTCGTTCTTGTAGCCAATCAACGCAGTAATAATATCACTGTGTTCAATAGGGATGGAGAAAATGGCGCATTGGAATATACCGGTCAGTTTGAAGTTGGCGCACCGGTGTGTCTGGTGTTCAATTAGCCGAAAAACAACTCATGTAAATAGCGGCCTGGTGCTAGGGTAAATCCTCCTGCAATACCTATGGCTCCAACGTAAAGCAAGACCATCTTTCTTTGATGCGCCTTTACATTCCCCTTTTTAATGGCGGTATAGGCAGTTGGCACGGTCCAAAGGGTCAAGAAACTGAACAAATGTATCCAACCAAAGTGGTTTAAAAACCGACCCCCTACATCTGCGGGCATAAATAAGGTGATGATGGCTGTGAACAACATAAGCACCATGTACATTTTTCCTAAAGTCATATGAATTGGTGTACCCTTTTGTCCCAACAATCCATATGCTCCTAAAAAAATACAGGGTACCACTGTGAACAGGTGAACGTACATTAAGAGCTTATAGGACATTTATCTAGAATTTGTTATTTGACTTTGGCCGAAGTATCCGCAATGACTTTCCACTCCCCATTTATCTTTTTGACCACCAACATAAAAATACCATTGGTGTCGCCAACACTTCGTTTAAGGTAATACTCTCCCATAACATAATAGGAGCCTTCGGAGATGGGCGCAATTTCATTGAACTTAAAATCCAACGTTCCAAAATGGTCCTTGGAGGGATAACTTTTTTTATAGCGGTCCAAAGTGGCTTGCCAGCCTTTGATGACCCCTCCGCTTCCATAAAATGTGAGGGAATCCGATTTCCAATACCCTTCCATAAAAGTTTCAATATCATAATTGTTCCAAGCGTTTTGTTGGGCCATCAGCATGTATGTGATGCCCTTTTTATCGCCTTCGAATGGGTTTTGGGAAAAGGCACATGCTGAACCAAGTAAGAAGAGGCAGATTAATTTTTTCATTTAAGTGCATTTTTCTAAATGTAGGTATTATTTCCTTGAGCGAGTCCCTGTCATTCTGAGTGAAACGAAGAATCTTTTGTTTTTTCCTTATATGCATTACGTTGGTTGGCATACCTATTACGTCTAGATTTTGACCAATAAGAACAGAACGGTTGTATACCGGTATGGCCAACAACCTACATAAAAGACTGGAGCAGCACCATACGGATATTGATAATAATACTAAAAGTTTTGTGGCATGTTATCGATGTCGCCATTGACGCTACTATGAAAAATATACTTGGGTTCAGGAGGCTATTACACGAGAAAAGGAAATTAAAGGGTGGTTGAGAATAAAAAAATTAGATTGGATTAAGGCGATGAATCCAAATAGGGACTTCTTAGAACATCCGTTCTTGAATTAGATACTTCACTGCGCTAAGTATGACATTATAGGTGCCTTACTTGTTGAAAATGACAATTATTGCGATGACCAAAATGCCGACTAACACCGCAAAGAAAATCTTCCAAAAACTATAGGGTCGGGTGCCTGAAATTTGCCCGTTTTCCCCGTTTACAAAGAAATTGTATTCCTTACCGTTGTAGCGATAAGCACTGATGTATACGGGCAAAAGGATGTGTTTGAAGGTTTCTTCGGATAATTCCATTTTCATCCTGGAAATACGTTGCGTATCGCCACCAATATCCTGTCTGCACCAACGACGAGCGATTTGCTTCGCCTCATCCTTTGCCGCTAAATGTCCTTGGTTTAATGGGATAGTATATTTTTCGGTGACAAAGCCACGCAAAAAACTGGAATTAAAGGACTGCAGTAATTTCAAATTCCATCGTGCTATCTTTGTAGGAATCCGACCTTTGCGTTGGTTGGAAGCTTCAACTAGGGTATCGTCCACAAAACCGGAAACTTGACCGGAGGCTGGATACCAACGCGTTTTTCTTACCCGTTGCTGTACCATTTTACCTTGTGAATTCCGCACCCGTTTGGTTTCGTAATAATACTCCCCTCGCTGACCGGAGTACACGGCCTGTAACTGTGCGTCGAATGTCCAGTAGGGTAGATAGAGCCCCTTGGTAAACTGCGGGTCCAAGGCCGCCTTTTTTAAGTTATTGGGAGCAAACCAAAGGCGTTTTACCCATTCTTGAAAAATTTGATGGGATCTCTTTTGATCAATTTGAAAGGGCAGTACGGCTCCAGGTAAAATCCACTCTTCTTGGTATTGATCCTCCAAGACCAGGGGCATACTGCAATATACACAATGGAGGGATTTATAGTTTTCTTCAATATGCTGGGCGGCCCCACAGTTTTTGCATTGAAACATGGAAACCTCCTCGCTATGGCGCTGTGCCCCCATTTCCTTCAGGTATGGATACAATTCCAGCTCTTCGAATCCATGCTCATCTAGGGTTATGGCTTCTTGATGCCCGCAATAGGCACAGGAGATATTGGTGGTCCCGGGTTGGTACTTCATCTCTGCCCCGCAGTTGATGCAGGGTTTTTTGAGTTCGGTTTGTTGGGTCTTTTGTTCCACGAATGCTTAATGATCTTAAACTTTTTGGGCAGTATAGAAAACAAATCTGTTTAGAATTTCCGAAGCCTTGGAGGAAATATAAGATTTGGTTTTTGATTTAAAGCGAAGCTTTAAAATACCTCTCCAAAAAGTGTCCTTTCTTTGGTTCGTTTCTTTGGACAGGCAAAGAAATGAACAATAAATACTTTTATATTTTTCTTTTTTGCATCGACCAAAAAAGAAACAAAAAAGTCTAGGCTGATTTTTTAGAGCTTGAAACCCAAGAAGTTTTCAAAGCCATATTGTCCAGACCGTTTCCGACAAGTCGGAATACTCTTTGGACGATTTCCCATATCTATCTTTTGAAAACTTAGGATTTGCTACGCATTAAAAAATAGGCCGAGGGCATTTGAATTAGTTTCTTGGCAATGGCGGCGGCGTATTGCCTCCCAAGAACGATTTTAGCTCTTCCACATCTTGCAGCGCGGCCCAATTCGCCATACCCTGTTTCCAAACCAAGCTTTCCCGATTTATGGTCCTTCCAGCAAACAAGGCGCGCAACTGATCTACGGTAACCGGTCCTTGTTGAGTGCCGTTCACCGCATAATAGTATAGGACCTGGGCAGGCATGGGAGGTGGAACGGCAGCTCCGGTCGCCTGTGGGAAACCGGTTTGTTGTTGCCCCATCGCACCGCCCATCATATTGCCCATTTGCTGGGCGAGCACAAAGCCCATACCCATGCCCATTCCAGCTCCAGCGGTACCTCCTTCGTTTTTAGCGGCGGCTTCCATAGCCTTGGCCGCTTTAAATTGTGCCAATTTCTGCATATCGAGCTTATCCAATCGGCTGTATTCGAAGATTTCCTTTTTGAGATCTTCGGGCATGGATACATTTTCAATGAAGAACTTCTCCAGTGAAATACCCACAGACTCAAATTCAGGCGCCATCACTTCCTGACAGGTATCGGAGAGTTCGGTGGTATTGGCGGCATACAGTTCAATAGGGAGATTTGCTTCACCAACCGTATCCGTAAAGCGCGTCGCAATCAGGCTTTTTAAATGTTCATTGATTTCGTAGTTGGTGAAATTATTGTCCGTACCCACAATATCAATGATGAACTTTCCAGCATCTGAAATTCGGAAAGCATAGGTGCCAAAAGCACGAATTTCAACAAGACCAAAACGCTCATCACTTAAGGTCACAGGATTTTTGGTCCCCCATTTTTCATCGGTGAACAAGTGGGTATTTACAAAATAGACCTCAGCTTTGAATGGGGAGTTGAAACCGTATTTCCAGCCCTTTAGGGTGGTGAGGATTGGCAGGTTTTGGGTGGTAAGGTCATAGGTGCCCGGGGTAAACACATCGGCCAATTGCCCCTCGTTGACAAAGACCGCGGTCTGCCCTTCGCGAACGATGAGTTTTGCCCCGTTCTTTATCTCGTTCTGATACCGTTCAAATCGATGGGCTATGGTGTCATCCGTATAGTCAAGCCATTCGACAATATCAATAAACTCATTGCTGAGTTTTTCCTTTATTTTTCCAAAAATATCCATGTGTTTAGTGTTTTCGTATTCTACTTCTAAAACTAACAAAAAAGGGGCTAGCCCACTTAAGATTTGTATAGCATACACCCTTTTTGTTACAACTGTGAAATATGATGCGCCAATTCTTCTTCGGAAAAATTGAGGAAAAGACCATAGTGCAACTAAAAATAGGATACACTATTCGTCGACTTACGGAAATTTTTTAGTTTTCCTTGGGAGAAAACGAGACATCCAAACGTTGTACCATCGGGTGATGCTCCGGGGTTAGGGTAAAGAAAATAGAAATGTCTCCATTTTCACATTCGATGTTGAAATCACCACGTAGTTGGTTTCTTGGTCGCAGTTCATGGCTTTTTTTAATGGTACCGGCTTTGTTCAGGATTTCTTGAATTTGGGCCATTCTTTTTTCTTTGGACTCATCCAAGAAAAAATTATCGGCAAAAATTGGCGCATCCAGTTGAATTGTTCCATTGTCTATCAGATCCAGAATGTCGTTTTTGCGTTGTTTTAAAATGTCAGAAACCGGAAGTTTTCGACTTTTTAGATCCAAAGTCCCAAACAATAATTTTTCAATGGTATCATAGGGTATGGGAGTAGTATAGGTCAGGTTACCAAAGGCCATGATACCAATGCCATAGTTGGGGAAAAAAGCATAATTGCTGCCAAAACCGGGTAGGGCACCACCGTGCGATATTCGTGTAATACGCTTGCAGTCCATAGCGATGCCAAGGCCATAGCCATAACCGATCATCTTAGTGCAGGGTTCATTGTCCCAATCACGATTCCATGTGTTCAAAAAATTGAATTGGGGAGTGTGCATTTCCCTTATTGTACTTCTTTTGATGGGGCCATGATCAGCGCCATTTCTTGCCGGCCATGCTGAAAGATGAAAGCTGACATAGTTACTGAAATCTTCAATAGTGGTAATAAGGCCACCCATGGCACCAAAAGCACCATCGTGGAGCATAGGCTCTTTTTTCCATTTTTCATCTTCCCAACGATACCCATGAGCCAATTGTTTTGGTGGGACATCGGTATATTCCCAATAGGTATGGTCCATCTCCAAAGGTTGTAGAATATGTTTTCGGATATAGTCTTGGTAAGGCATTCCCGATACTTTTGAAACAATATAACCCAGCATGGCATAGCCCGTGTTGCTATATTCGTATTGATAGGATGGAATTTTGGAAAGGGACAGACCCTTGGCCATTATAGCCATAAACTTGTCGTTGCCAATCGCCAATTGTCGGTCGCCCCAAGGGTTGTCCTCAGGAAATCCAGCGGTCATGGTCAATAAATTCTCAATGTCAAGAATTGGCGAATCTTCCGTAAGGTATTCCAACTGTTCCAATTGTGGGATGTATTGTGCAACGGAATCTTGCAACCTTAGTTTGCCTTCATCCCGCAACTTTAAAATAGCCATTGCCGTAAAGCTTTTGGTCATTGAGGCAATTTTGAATACGGATTTTGGACTGGCGGCAACCTTATTTTCCAATTGCGACACTCCTGTGGCAGAAGCGATGAGGAGCGAATCATCAACGACAATACCATAGGAGATACCCGGAATTTTTTTGTTAAGGGCATGCTCTTCAAATATCCGTTGTAAATCGGGGGCTATTGCTTTGATTTTTTCCAAGCGGGCATCATTTTCAAAAACCGGGGGTTTATACGTGTTCGATACGTTTTTTGTTGTGGTATTCGGTTGGGATGCAGTTTCAGTTGTTTTGTTGGTACAGGATATGGCAAGGAAAGTAGCGCATGCCAATAAAAATAGGAGTTGTTTTTTCATGTTGGTTTGCTGAAGATTTAGGTAAAGATGAGACATTTCCATAAAGGTTACACTTTGCGCAATTTTTTAATTTCACATGTGGGGTTGAATGGATTTTGTTACTTTGATTGCTTCAAAGCAGACAGTCTATGAAATTAGCAATTTCCGTTGCCCTTTACAGTATTTTATTGAGTTTGAACGGCTGTAAAAAGACAAACAACGCAGTAGTACCTGAAAGATCAATTACAGAAAAGGATACTTTACAGTTGATACAGTTGACCGCCGAACAAGCTAATGTGCTGGCGACTTTGCCTTTGGAATGTGTGGAGAAGGAATATCCCAACAAATTGGGGCATGTCTTGGGAAGTGGCGAGGATTTGGGGGAACCCAAGGCCTTACACCCCGCTTTTTATGGCTGTTTTGACTGGCACTCAGCGGTTCATGGCCATTGGTCCATGGTGAAGTTGTTGAAACTATATCCGAGACTGGATGAAGCCAATCGAATTAGAGGGATTTTAAAGGGAAACCTTTCCAAGGAAAACATTGAACAAGAAGTGGCTTATTTTGATGGTACCCACAACAAAAATTACGAACGCACCTACGGCTGGGGTTGGTTACTAAAATTAACCGAGGAAATCCATACTTGGGAGGACCCATTGGCCAGGGAACTGGAAGAGAACCTAAAGCCCCTGTCCAATTTGATCGCTCAAAAATGGGTGGCCTATTTGCCCAAACTGCAATATCCGGTTCGTGTGGGTACCCATACCAATGCGGCTTTTGGATTATCGTTTGCCTGGGATTATGCCAAAACCTTGAAGGACGACGCTTTGCTGAATGCCATTAAAAAAAGGGCTACTTATTTCTATCAAGAGGATGCGGGATGCCCTCTCAGATGGGAGCCCAGCGGTGCCGATTTTCTTTCCCCTTGTTTTGAGGAAATTGATTTAATGCGAAGAATCCTACCCAAAGAAGCATTCTTGGCTTGGATGGATCAATTCCTTCCCCAACTTAAGGAAGCTGATTTTAAGATGGATGTTGCCCTCGTGGGCGACCGTGAAGATGGGCAATTGGTCCACTTGGACGGTTTGAATTTTAGTCGGGCTTGGGTACTCTTCGGATTGGCGAAGCAATACCCGAAAGAATACGGACATTTGGTTGCATTGGCCCAAGAGCATGTGGCGTATTCCTTTCCCAATTTAATGGGGGACAGTTATGAAGGGGGGCATTGGTTGGGATCCTTTGCCATTTACGCGCTGAGTGCACAATAAAACAAATTGGATTTTAAATAGTTGTCCTTCTTTGCATCACCTAAAAAAGTGAAGGACTACACGAAAAATGCAATTATTTGCATTTGAAGTACAGACCCAGAAATAGCGCTGCCGGTGATAGACGATGTTGAATATTGGCTTTCCTTCTCCGCAGAATAGGCGTGAACTTTCGTTTAGAATTTTCGAAGCCTTGGAGAAAATTTAGAAAGTGAGAGCGGTTTTTGCCTTCGGCAAAAAATTCCTCCGTAGAAGGTGTACTTTCTTTGGTTCGTTTCTTTATACAAGTAAAGAAATGAACAAATAAAAGTTATGAGTTAATCCTTCTACTTTCCTAGTGCTCCATTTTGCAATCATTCAAAAAGTACTCCGCACTTTTCTTCTATTCCTTACTAAGGGAAGCAAGGTTTTATTATTCCTTTCTGGATGAAATTTTCCCTGCTGCTTTTAGCAGTTCCAATACTTTTTCCTTGGGCAGTGTCTTAATGGTGTTTCCGTTTCTTCCTATCATGGTTTTGGCGGCAAAAAGGGAATTTAGGATGGCCTCTTCGGTAGCTTCGATAACCGCCAAGAATAAGGGAGTCATAGCTTCGTTTCGAAGTGTGGGGGGTGCGTACACTTTTTCGGCGCTGCGGTAGGGGATTCGACATTCCTCGGCCGTGGACACCGCAATCACATAATCCCCACTGCCATTGCTGGCAATACCTCCGGTACGTGCCAAACCCAATAGGGCCCGTTTGGCCAAGCGCTCTAAATTTCTGGAATCCAATGGGGCATCGGTCATGACCACCATCATACAGGATCCATCTGGTGAATATTTAAAGCTATCGGAATACTGCCCCAATTGTTTTCCCACATCAACACCAGCGATTTGTAAAACCCCGCCAAAATTACTCTGTACCAAAACCCCAACCGTGTAGCCTCCTGCTTTTTTGGGAAGTATCCTTGACGATGTGCCGATGCCCCCCTTAAAACCAAAACAGATGGTTCCTGTCCCCGCACCCACATTACCTTCGGGTACCCGGCCCCCTTTCGCATTGGTAATGGCTTGGAAGACATGGCTCTCTTTCACATGGCACCCTCGGATATCGTTCAAATAGCCGTCATTGGTCTCGCCTACTACCGCATTTACGGATCGGACGTTTTCATTACCTGGTTGTTCCAGGCTGTACCCAATCAATGCATTTACCGCAGTTGGCACGCTTAAGGTATTGGTCAGTACAATGGGGGTTTCCAGATTGCCCAGTTCTTTGACTTGGGTATATCCTGCCAATTTTCCAAACCCATTACCAATATAGATGGCCGCTGGAACTTTTTCCTGAAACAGATTCCCGGCGTGCGGTACTATCGCCGTAACTCCTGTACGGATAGCGTCCCCTTCAATAAGGGTATAGTGACCCGCTTTAACGCCTTCAACATCAGTGATGGCGTTCAAAGGGCCAGGTCGCAACACCCCAATGGCCACGCCATAATCCCTTATTCGTTCTTGGGAATGAACAATTGAATGGATAAGAAATAAGGCAATCAGTATATGTTTCATCTCACAACAATTGAATGACCAAAAAACCTAAATACGTCCCCAAGGCATTCCCAAGGGTCCCCACCAAAATAGCAGGTAGCATGAGTTCTTTCCGGCCAAAGGTCTCGGCCAAGGCCAATGCTGTGGGTCCTCCACCGACATTCGCCTGACTGGCAATGGCAATCAAGCTCCAGTCGCGATAGATCAGCCCTCCAAGTAGCACGATCAAAGCCCCATGAACCAAAACGGCAATGGAGGTAAATAGAAAAAGGGTCCCTCCCAAAGCTTTAAGTGCAAGCACGGCATTGATTTCGCAAAAGGCTCCAATCACGGCCAAAAAGAGGAACACCATGTAAAGACCAAGCGTATGGGCTCCATTGAGCTTAGAAACCCACTTGAACTGGGCCAATACAATACCGATGGTAGTCAAGGTCAAAATACTGGGAATGGACGGAAAACGTTCAGAAAAGGCTTCCGAAACGTAAAATGACACTAGCCCCAGAACGATAAGCCATGACAAAGAAGATAGTTCCATGCCTTCCTTTTCAGGTGCTTCATGGGACTCGCTCCTATGGGTTACCCCTCGTTTGTCTTTCCATAAGGGACGAAGTAGACGAGGAAGGGCTAAGGTAATGATGATCCATATCGTGGTGACCACATTGTCCACGGCAATGGTGCCCGCATATAAGGCGCCTTGTTCCTGAAAGTCATATTCCAGTGCAATGGCATTGAAATTGACACTACCCCCGGTATAGGTGCCCGTTAACATGCCGGCCAAAGTTTTCGCCTGTGCTCCCAATTGGGACTCCGGCTCCAGCAACCACCACGCCAGAAGAATACCGGCAACCGTAGCCAAGGAACCCAAAACAAAAAGTCCGATCATGGGTAGACCGGCTTTTCGGATAGCACTGAGGTTCACCCCCAACATCAGATAAAATATGGAAAGTGGCGCGATGTAGGTAAAAATGCCATCATACAGGGGAATGCTGTTGGATGCAGAGGGAATCAACCCGAAATTGGCCAGAACGGCGGTAAACACAATGGCCAAGAGTGCAGCCCCCAAAGGTTTTCCCCATTTTGTTTTTTCGGCATAAACGGCGAGCAACACCATAAGGGCGAGCATAGAGAGTACATAAACGGGATGCCCTAAGAAAGTCATTGGTTTAAAGATAGTGGAATTTCATATCCATCAACATACCATCTTAGGGTTACCTACCAATGACCGGTACCTGGTTCCCCTTTAAAGGGTCCCACCAATTCGCTGGTAATCCATCCTGCGTAGAAACCACCGGGTTGGGGCGTCACCCGTTCATCACCCAAATAACACTCCAAATATTGGGGATAAAAAGCAACATAGTGGGCCAAGGCCTCGAAAGCGGAAAACGGATCAGCATATGACCAGGCAACGGCTTTGTTCGGTTGCTCCTTCAACGCCCAATAGGTGGAAGCGCCCTTCCATTCACAAAGGGAGTTTTTCCCCTTGATACGGACCAAAAGGTCTTGGTTCACGTCTTCCGGGGGTACATAATAGGTGGGTGGGCTGGCCGTTTCCTGGACTGCCAAGGCTTTTAAGGAAAGGGCCAAGGTTTGGCCTTTTACCAAAACTTCCAGTTTTCTTTTTTCGGGAACCAAGGCGGGCGGTCGCGGAAAATCCCAAACGGATAATTGCCCTTCTTCGGGTGCGATAGCAAAATTGGGTCGCTGTTGGCCGGTATAGGTCCATTTATTTCGAGCGTTCAATAACCAATCCGGAACTTTTCTTTTCATGTCTTCGTAGCAATTGACTTAAAGATACGGGGGAATCCCCGTAACTTTGCAGGAAACCGAATTGATTTGGAAAAAAACGTATTGGGAACGGAACTGGAGACCTGTTGTTTTGACCCTAAAACCGGCTTTTACCGTGATGGTTTCTGCAAAACAGGTACGGACGATGTGGGCACCCATGTGGTCTGTGCCATCATGACGGAAAAATTTCTACGCTTTACCAAAAGCAGGGGCAACGATTTGAGTACGCCCATTCCCTACTATCAGTTTCCGGGCCTACAACCTGGGGACAAATGGTGTTTATGCGTTTCCAGATGGAAGGAGGCCTATGAAGAAGGCTTGGCCCCGCCGGTGGTTTTGGAAGCGACCCATGAAAAAGCCTTGAAGTACGTGACCTTTGAAATGTTGTTGGAGTTGAAACATACCATATAATTTGGAAACTTCACTTTGAAGACCGTCTTCCATTTCATTTAATAAGTCGTTTAAAGAACAATAAAGAAGTCCTCAAACTACCTCACCACTAAACCAATGGAGGCCGCTTCACTTCCTCCCAATGCCACGGAACGGGCCGTGGGTAGATTGCCCCCCACATACAAGGTGAATTGCCCTTTCTCCACTTTCGCAATCCCTTTGTCGTTGACCAAGGCCAAATCTTCAGGGGTAACCGCAAATGAAACCGTTTCGGAGGCGCCTGGCTCCAAATGAATGCGTTGTGTCCCGCGCAGCGAAAACAAGGGTTTTTGGAACCCACTTTCGTGATCGGTTACGTAGAATTGCACCACTTCATCCGCAGCAACGGCACCCGTATTGGTCACCGTGCAGCGGAGGGTGGTTTGCTGCTTGGTCTTGATTTTTTCGTCGTCCAAGCTGATGTCGTCATAGGTGAATTGAGAGTACCCCAATCCAAAACCAAAAGGGTACATGGGTTCTTTTTCCATATAGCGATAGGTTCTGCCTTGCATGCTATAGTCCTCATAAGGAGGAAGCTGGTCCAAGGATTTTGGGAAGGTAATGGGCAATCGCCCTGATGGGGAGGTCTCCCCAAAAAGCAGGGAAGCGGCCGCATTACCTCCTTCTTGCCCGGGGTACCAGGCCAAGAGTACCGCATCGGCCAATTCATGGACCTCACTTAAGTTCATGGGGCATCCTCCGGTAACGATGACCACCAAGGGCTTGTCATGTGATGCTATTTTTTTCAGGTAGTCCAATTGGTTTTGGGGGAGGTTATAATCCAATCGGTCCCCAAAATAGGGGGAGGAGATGGACTCTCCCTCTTCCCCTTCAATATGTCGCGTGAGCCCTAAAACGGCAATGGTCACATCGGCATCCGCGGCCCCTCCAGACGACCAGTCAAATGGATTCACATTGGCCCGGTTCAAGGTAGTACCTGGACTGTATTGTACCTGGCTCCCCATGGCCACTTGGTTGGTAATGCCTTCCAAAAAGGTAACAATAGTGGGGTTGACCCCAAAGTAGTTCCCGAGAAGGGCATCCACCGAAGCGGCATTGGGCCCTACCACATAGTAGCGGTTGAGGTCTTTTTTGAGCGGCAGCAGGCCGTTGTTTTTCAAAAGCACCATGGATTTGGTGGCGACATCCAAAGAGAGGGCACGGTGTTCATTGGCATCAATTTTGGTGATGGGGATGGAGGAAAAGGGAACATTTTCGGGAGGGTCCATCAGTCCCAGTTTAAAACGGGTGCGCAATAAGGTAGCCAAGTTCTTATCCAAAACGGCTTCGGCCACCAATCCCTGCCGAACGGCTTCGGCCAGCACCTGATAGGTACTCCCACAATTGAGGGAAACCCCACTTTTTAGGGCCAGGGCAGCGCCTTCTTGGGAAGTACTTACGGCACCATGCCCGTTTTCGGAATAAAAATCGACCAAGGCCCAACAATCGCTCAATATATGTCCTTTGAACTGCCAATCCTCTATTAAAATATCCTGTAAAAGGGTTGGGTGGGCACAGCAGGGCTCGCCATTGGTACGATTGTAGGCGCACATTACGGATTCCACCCCGGCATCCACCAACGCCTTAAAGGCGGGAAGGTAGGTTTCATATAGATCTTTTTGGCTGACCACAGCATCGAATTCATGGCGGAGTTTTTCCGGACCGCTATGCACGGCATAGTGTTTGGCACAGGCCGCTGTTTTTAAATAGTTGGGGTCATCGCCCTGCAACCCTTTGACAAAAGCCTTTCCGAGTTGACTCGTAAGATAGGGGTCTTCCCCGTAGGTTTCTTGCCCCCGGCCCCAGCGGGGGTCCCTAAAAATGTTGACGTTGGGGGTCCAAAAGGTCAGACCTGAATATTGGTTCCGATTCCCTTGGGCCTGGGCGGCATTGAATTTGGCACGGGCCTCATCCGCAATGGTCGCTGCTACCTTTTCCAATAAGGGGGCATCAAAGGTGGCGGCCATGCCGATGGCCTGTGGGAAAATGGTGGCCCTTCCTGATCGACCTACCCCGTGTAAGGCCTCATTCCACCAATTGTAGGCAGGAATGCCCAAACGATCAATGGCGGGGGCGTTGTACAGCAATTGTGACGCTTTTTCTTCCAAGGTCAAAAGGGAAATCAAGTTGTCAATACGCGCTTCCATGGAAAGCTCAGGGTTGTTGAAGGGATGCTGGGAAAAGCAAGCGAAGGTTAACCCAAAGAGTACGAAACAGTTCCAGAATTTCATAAGTGTTCTTATTTAAAATGGGGCGCAGCACATGGCAATCGAGCACATAGGGCAATCATACCCCTGTCCTTCCAAAAATACGGGGGATTGATGGACTTTTTGTAATATCACAGAAAGAAACCGACAAAACTGGCAATGGGTCGAATGAAGAAGTTGCTCAAAAAATTGAGCGGAGGCGATTTCCTGTTGGGAGTGTTTATCCTATTGTTGATCATTCCCCAAACCGGACAACCCATACAGGTAGGCCTCAACCGCCTTAAAACCATGGTATGGTCACCCAGCATGGAACCCGTCGAAAAACAGGTTCATGTACCTCCTTTTGATTATCCCCTGCAAAACTTGGCAGGTAAGCACGTCTCACTACGCATCGGTGAAGGCCGGGTGACGTTCATAAGCCTCTGGGCTACTTGGTGCCCGCCCTGTGTAGCGGAACTGCCCAGTATTGCTGCCTTGTACCAAGAGTATGAGGGCCATATGGATTTTGTGTTGGTCACCCATGAACGTCCTGAAGTAGTGCACACCTTCTTGAACAAGAAGAAGTATGACCTACCGGTGTATTTTCCAGCCTCAGAGCTTCCGGAAGCCTTACAATCCAATAAATTGCCCACCAATTATTTGATTGATGCCGAAGGCAATATCCTTATATCCGAAACAGGCGCTGCCAATTGGAACAGTAAGAAGGTAAGGGCGTTGTTGGAGGAGTTGTTGGAGGAATAGATTGACCCTTGTCCTTTTTTGCATTGCCAAAAAAAGGGCGAAAAAACGCTAGGCTGATTTTTTTCCAACTTGAAATTCAGAAAAGCTTTTGTTCTGTGTCGCCCAGACCGTTTCCGATTGCATCGGAATACTCTTTGGACGACTTCCTTATTCCAACAAAAAACCTTTTGAATTGTCTACGCAAGAAAAAATAGGCCGGTTTTACTTGTAAATGTTTATTCTAGCGTCCCTTCTCCGCAGCATAGAGGAAGCAGGACTGCACGGAAAATGCAATGATTTGCATTTGAAGTAAAGGGCCAGCCGAAGCTATGACAAAAGTGAAGGAGGTTTCCCCCTTCAGCAGAAAAAATTCCTCTGGAGAAGGTGCGTTTTTCTTTGTTTCGTTTCTTTATACAAGTAAAGAAATGAACATAGAAAAGAAAGGAGTTAATACTTATACTTTTCCAGCGCTTCATCTCGCACTTCATTCAAAAAGTACACTGTACTTTTTTCATTCAATCGTGGACAAGCAAAAAGAAACAAAGTATAAAAAACCATTGGTGAAAGGTCGCTGAGGTCCTCGAAGTGACCCTGAAGTAAGGTAGCTTTGACGCTTCGAGTGCATTTCGACTACGCTCAATGGCCGCCTCAGCGTCCGAAAGGCCACCTATTCAGTCTTAACCACCGCTATGGCCTCAATCTCCACTTTCCATTCCGGGAGTCCCAAGGTCTGAACGCCAACCAAAGTACTAGCGGGCATGTCTTCATCACCCAAAAGTTCCTTTCTTATGGTTCTAAAGGTATCTAGATAAGCGGGTTGGTAGTCCACAATATAGGTGTTGTATTTGACAACATCATCAAAAGTGGCCCCGGAGTGTTCCAAGGTTCGGAACAAGCCACCCAAGGCCTCTTTAAATTGGCTTTCAAAATTGGGCCCCGAACCCACTTGCCCTGAAATATGGATGGTTTTGATACCATTCGCTTCCACCACCACGGCCTGGGAATAGCCAGGACCTGGATCGATATAGGTTTTGGTGAGGTCAGTCTTCTTGACGATAGATTCGGAATGTTGAGGCTGACATGCCGCTAAAAGTATGGATAGCCCAACATGAAGGAATATTTTCATTTTGATCGGTTTCATAGAAACAATGTTAAGCGGTTTATGTTTTATCCGATTTTAAAGATAAGTGTATTAACTCCTTCCTTGCACAATTAACCCATGGCAAAAGTGAAGGGACGACATTATTCTCCATATAATTTTTATTCAAATGAAGTCTTGTCCTATCTTTAAACATAATGGTTTATTTCGATATCATTTATTTATTTCAAGGCTTCCCAGAATTTAACCTCTACAGCACACCATTGCTAATTTTGGTGGTACAGGGCCTTATCTTAAGTGGGCTTTTGCTATCCCGCTATGTGGGCAAAAAAGCCTTGCCCGATCTGTTGTTGGCCTTGATTCTCTTGATCATGTGTTATCATAGGACCACCTATACCCTTGGGTTTATGGGCTGGTACGATACCTTTCGGAATACCAAGATCAATTATTACCTGGTGAATATGGGCATGCTCATGGCCCCATTGATCTACTTTTATGTCAAGAGCGTACTACAACCCAATTTTCGGTTGCAACGGAAACACCTTTGGCATTTTTTACCATGGATTCTCTTTTTTGTGACCAAAATGGTCATCTTGGGCTATGACGCCAGCCAACCCGGTTTTGCGGATAACCAAAATGGCTATCTCGTCATCAACTTTCAATGGAAATTTTTGGACCCCATTGTTACGTTTGTATCCTCGGCCCAAATGTTGTTGTATCTGGCCTTTTCCTTTCAGCTCTACTATCGCTACAAGTATGAAATCCAACAGTTTTTTTCCAATCTCACCAAAAAGGAGTTAAGCTGGATATTTTCAGTGCTCTTGGCCTACTCTTTTCTGTTTGTGTATGGCCTGTTGCAGGTGTTTGTTGACGACCTGGTCGTGGAACTCAGCTGGACCCAAAAATGGTGGATCGAATTCCTATCGGCCGTCACCTTGCTCTATTTAGGGGTCAAGGGCTATTTTACCGACTTTGGTTTTCTTAAGGATTTTGAGTCGGATACCAGGACTTCCCATACAGGAATAAAAGGAGCACCTGCTGCTGATACCTCCGAGCTAAATAACAAAAAGAGGACACTAGAAAAACTCTTTTCCGAGGAACAGCTATTTTTGGACCCCGAACTCAATTTGGCCCAGCTTTCGGAACGGCTCAACATGAATCGGGCCGAAGTTTCTGAAATCATCAATTCGGGTTTTGGAAAAAACTTTAACGACTTTGTCAATGCCTACCGCATCGAGCAGTTCAAACAGCGATTGCAAAAGGGCGACAATAAACAATTGTCTTTGGTGGGCCTCGCCTTTGACTGTGGGTTCAACAGCAAGGCCACCTTCAATCGCGTCTTTAAAAAAGAAGTCAAACTCACCCCAACCGAATACCTGAAATCCCTTTCTGCATAACCTGGGTTTCGCGTCTCATATGATTTGAGACGTCTCTTTTTTATTTGAGTCGACCACTGAAAACGAATGCCACAAATTTGTGTCCGTATTCATTTTTAAAACATTAGAAATCATGAGAAAAACAGCAGTCGTATTTTTTAGTATGGTCGTAGCAGCCGTCGGCTTGGCCTTCGCCCAAAGATCCAGTTTGGAGATTCCCCCTAAGTCGTCCTTGGAATTGGATTATGCGGATTATGAAATGTACCAACTTAAACTCAGAAACAACAACAGCAAAGGCTTGGAAGTAAAAGTGGTGGACAAAAAAACCGGGAAATTCGTTCGCGGCTTTGGGTTGGGGCCTGTAGGTAAAGTGGAGGTGATGGTAGAAAATACCAGCAAAATCGTTTTCACGAACACCTCCAACAAGACGGCAAGCCTTTCGGTTTCCTTTACGGAAATGGATGTCCAAAGAGTAATGGCGGCCAATGACGGGTTGATCAGTTTTACCTTGGTGAATTCCAGTGATGAATCCCTACCCTTAATTATTCCCAATGTGATGAATCCCAACCTTTCCCCTAATTCCAAATCTGGGGTAGATCTCAAAATTGGCCAAGAGCTTATTTTTAGAAATCGTGGCAAGCGTTATGTGTTGTTTACGGTGGATGAAAACATTCAAGAAGGGCAGCAGGTGGATGTGTATCGATTGCTTCAAGAACGAAAAAAGGAGTTGGGGTTGAAGTAAACTTCATCTCTTAAAAGATAAAACCGGTCACTGAAATGGGCGCTGAGGTTCTTGAAGCGCCCGCCCTGTGCCCGGTTTTTTTGATTTGTAAAGAGTTACATGCTTTAAAGGTGGCTTCGATGACTTCGAGGGCCTCAGTCAACTCCTCAGCCATCCATTTACTGGGTGAAATTAAAGTAGAGAAGCATAAAGGTCGTTGAGGCTCTCGAAACGACCTGTGAAAGGAGGGTAACAAAAAAGAGCAATTAATTACTTCCTTTTTCAATATCCCTATAAGCTAGAGAAAGTCTTGGTAGCTGATTGTGTTCCCCATTAATCAGCGCTTCTTTCTTTTTTCTACTCCACCCTTGAATTTGCTTTTCGCGAGAAAAGGCCAAGTCGATTCTTGTAAATTGTTCCAGGTAGACCAATTTGACGGGAAGTCTCTTTTTGGTATGATTGGCGCCTTGACCATTTTGGTGCTGTTGCAAACGCAGTTCAATGTCAATAGTGCTTCCTGTATAGTAGGAACCATCGGAGCATTCCAAGATGTATACGTAACCTTTTTTCATAGGATGTGGTGGCTAAGGTTCTCGAAGCTACCACGTAATATGGTCATTTCGAGAACCTCAGGCAACAGTCTTTGGCACGCTGAGGCCCTCGAAGCGTCAAAGCTACCATACGTTAAGGTCATTTCGAGTGCATTTCGGCTTCGCTCAATGGCCACCTCAATGACCTAAATTTTTGAACTTTTTTTAATTGCCAGGTGGTTTCGAAATCCTCAATCACCTGGTCACTGAGGCTCTCGAAGTGACCTTTAAAATTCTCTATAATCCCCAGATAAATATTGATTCGCTTCCGCTTCATCAAATTGGGTGGTGGCGGCATTCCAATGCAAGGTCTGGTTGGGGAATCGCCCAGCGATGACCCCCAATAAAATGGTCTCTGTAAGTCGGGCGGCGTATTCAAAGGGAGCGGTACATTCGTCTTTGCCCAAACAGGCATCCACAAACTGATGGTAGTGTTTTGGGCCTTCACTGGCATAATTACGGATGGGTTCCCCCAAATTATGCTTTGCAATATCCTTAGTGATATCCACATATTTGCCCCGCACGATTTTCTTCGGCAATTGCATAAAATGAGGCAGTAGTAATCGCCCTTTCGTTCCCACAAACATGGCCCCCTGATCGGGCAGTTGTCCTTCGCCAGCGACATTGGCATCCAAGGAAATGTCCGTTTTGGCAGTCGTTTTCTTTTTGGCCATGGCTTTTTGACCCGGCAATACCAAATCCTCATGGGCTGGGGGCATGCCTGGGCCGTCGTACCAAATCCATTTTAGCGTTTTATCGGTGTATTCCGTTCCTGGGAATTCATAGGTAACGATATTGTTTTCAGGGAAACCGAAGCCGTTGGGTTCACGGCATTCATTTTTAATGGTCATGGGCACATCCAGGTTTAGGGCATTGTAGGGGGTGTCAAAAATATGCACGCCCATGTCGCCCAAGGTGCCACAGCCATAATCCATCAGTTTTCTCCAGTTGCCGGGGTGATAGTATCCTTCCTTATAAGGCCGTTCGTTGGAGGTGCCGAGCCAAAGGTTCCAATCCAGTTGCGCTGGGACGGGGTCTTCGCCCTCAGGTGCGTTGCCATTATACCCCCAAGACTTTGGACTCCAGGCATGAACGGTATGCACCTTTCCGATAATCCCATCCTGGATCAATAAAGTCGCCAATTTATAATCGTAGAACGAGTGTACCTGAATGCCCATTTGGGTGATGAGCTTCTTATCAGCGGCCATTTTTTTCATGGCGCGTGACTCTGCTACATAGTGGGTCAACGGTTTTTGACAGTACACGTTTTTCCCCATTTCCATGGCCATAAGCGAAGCAGGAGCATGGGTATGATCGGGCGTGGAAACAATGACCGCATCAATGTCGTCCTTCATTTCCTCCAGCATTACCCTATAATCAAAAAACACCCGTGCCTTGGGATGCAATTTTCTAGCAGCGGAAAGGTTAAGGGCATCCACATCACAAAGGGCCACCACGTCCACCTGCGGATGGGAGGAAATATCCCGTAAGTCTTCCCCGCCCATATTTCCAACGCCGATATGCGCTGTTCGTACTTGGCCATCGGGACTCGTTTTGGTATTCGCTTGCAATAGGGATGGTGCTGCCAATGCCCCTAGCACTCCAATGCCACTTTTCTTAAGAAAATCGCGTTTGTTCATGAATCTTTTTTTAGGAATGGCCTTGAAATTACGAAATATCAGCAATACGTCTAGGTTGCAAAGATGATATTTCAATAGGCTTAATTTCTAGGGGGGAAGTACGTTGCAAATCCCTTGCAGTTTTTCTACCTTACGGATCATCTAACCATTTGTTTTGAATATTGGCACAACCCCCTACTATGAAAGCTTCTTTGTTGATGTGTTCGGTCCTCATTTTCTTTTCTTTATCCTGCAACGCCCAGTCCGATATGATACGAATCAATCAATTGGGGTACCATCCAAAAGCCGTCAAGCAATTTGTTGTTGCATCACCCAATACCTCCGTCAATTTTAAGGTAGTACGTGATGGATCCCCTGTATTTGATGGGATGCTTGGCGATGTTCAAGAATGGCAAATGGCTGGGGAAGCGGTAAGGATTGGAGAATTCACAGCGGTGGAAGCGGAAGGAACCTATTCCATTCAGATTGAGGGAGAGGAGGCTTCCCATTCCTTTACCATAAGCCAAAGCGTCTTTGAAGATCTGTTGCCAGCATCGATACGCGCTTATTACTATTTAAGGAGTGGCACTCCATTACCGGAAAAACACGCTGGAAAATGGCACCGAAACGCGGGTCATCCTGATGTAAAGGTTCCCTACCATAGGTCGTTGCACCGCAAGGGGGCCATTGATTCCCCAAAGGGGTGGTATGATGCTGGGGATTATGGAAAGTACACGGTAAATGGTGCTTTTACTGCAGGGCAATTGCTCATGGTACATGAACGGTTTCCAGAGGTATTCCCGGATGGAAGTCTAAATATTCCGGAAAGCGGTAATGGGATTTCCGACCTGTTGGATGAGGTAAAATATGAAACCGATTGGCTTTTGACCATGCAGGATGTTGACGGGGGCGTATTCCACAAATTGACCTGCAATCGTTTTGTGGGCATGGTCCTACCGGAAGAAGCCCATTGTCAACGTTTTATGATGGCCAAGGGTACTGCTGGCACTTTGGATTTTGCAGCGGTGATGGCCAAGATGTATCGGGCCTATAGAGCAATTGATAAGGCTTATGCGGAGCAATGCCTAACGGCAGCTAAGGAGGCTTGGACCTGGGCAAAGATCCATCCCAAAGTGGAATTCAAAAATCCCAAAAGAGTGATTACGGGAGAATATGGGGATACCGATTTTTTGGAGGAATGGTTTTGGGCGTCTGCAGAACTCTACGGGGCCACACAAGAAGGGGAGTACTTGGAATTTATTAAGAACCAGGACATCCAATTTGAATATTCCTATGGCGATGGATGGCGAAAGTTCATGAAATATCTGGGGATTTTCACCTTGTTGGATGCCAATTCCCAAATCCCGGAATCCCTAAGGGAGAAGTTTGAAAATGGTATTGTTTCCCTGGCTGACGGGTTATTGGAAAAGGCAAACACCTTGGATTACCAACAAGCTGTGGATAGTTACCAATGGGGGTCCAATAGTGATATTCAAAACACGGCCGTTATCATGGCCGAAGCCTATCGGTTAGAACCCAAAGAGGTATATGTCTGGGGCGTTCAGTCGGCATTGGACTACTTGCTGGGGAAAAATGCAATGGCCCATAGTTTTATTACCGGCTTTGGTTCAAAATCACCCATGCACATTCACCATAGGCCCAGTGCAGGCGATGGTATTGAGGCACCGGTACCGGGTTATGTGGTTGGGGGCCCCAATTTTGATAGGCAGGATCGCAATGAGGTAACCTACCCCGAAGAAGTAACGCCCATGAAAGCTTGGAAAGATGAAATGCCCAGTTTTGCCAGCAATGAGATATGTATCAATTGGAACAGCCCTTTACCGTATTTGATTGCATTTTATAGGTCGAGCTTGGAACAAATCAAAGATTGAGCTCCCAAAAACCTTTGGTTATAATTTTTTGATCTTTATTTTTTTAAACCAGATGGGGCTGGCATGGTCTTGAAGGGCAATATACCCCGTTTTATATTTTCCATAGTCAGGGGCGTTGTCCCATTTACCAGAATTTTTCCTGGCCTTCCAATCTTCGGACCAGGGCTCGAATTCCAACAGCTTTTTACCGTTCAGCCAGTGCTCTACTTTTTCAGGGGTGAACACGATTTTGGAGGAATTCCATTCCCCTGCGGGATGAAGGATTTTTTGGGATTCATCGGCTACGTGCATAGCATAATCGGCCCCGGTTTTTTGCCAGTCTTGTAACTGTTCGGGGTGTTCGGCGCCGAATTGGGCGTTGTAAGCGGTCAGGTCGTGGATGTCCGCATAGTTGGCATCATCTATAAGTTGGTATTCCGGGGATACTACAGGAGGTCCCTCGTATCCCTCTTTTACATGGTAAAAAATACCGCTATTACCGCCTTTGGGCAGTTTCCACTCGAGGTAGAGTTCAAAATTGTCAAATTCCTCGGCCCCGTAAATAATGTCTTTCCCCCCAGTATAGTCCTGTTCAAGACCGAGTTCGGTATCAAAGGTGAGGGTACTGTCCTTAATGGTCCATCCGGGTGGCAGTACATCCATGCCATAGCCGCGCCAGCCTTTTAAACTAGTCCCATCAAAAAGGTAGGTCCAATCGGCTATTTGTGCTGCAATGGCCGGTACTGAAGTTTCTGTACCCTTAAAGGATTGGTTTTTGCAAGAAACAAAGAACCCCATAAGGGCAACGACAAAAAGAAATCTGGGCATTGGCGTATTTTTGGAACAACTCTGAAATTACGAAATATTTAAGAAAGGGTTTTCTTGCTTTTTCAGTACATTTAAGACCGACTAATTCAAAGAACCTGAAAAATGAAAATGCTATTCTCCAAGGCAGGATGTGTCCTGCTTTCCTTTTGTTTTATTGCTTTTACAGGGGAATCCCAGCGACGAAAAAAGTCACCAACTCCACCTGAAATTCCATCAGAACTGTATTCCAGTTTGGAGTATCGCTTGGTAGGACCATTTCGAGGCGGACGTTCCGCGGCGGTCACCGGGGTGCCTGGAGAACCCAACCTTTTTTATTTTGGAGCCACTGGCGGTGGTGTTTGGAAAACCCTTGATGGAGGCCGCACATGGAAGAATATTTCCGACGGATACTTCGGTGGAAGTATTGGTGCGGTTGAAGTCGCCAAAAGTGATCCCAATGTCATTTATGTGGGAGGAGGGGAAAAAACCCTTCGCGGAAATGTGTCCAGCGGTTATGGCGTATGGAAGACAGAGGATGCCGGTAAGACCTGGCAAAAAGCTGGTTTGGAAAAGAGTAGGCACGTACCTCGTATTCGGGTGCACCCCACGGACTACAATACCGTTTATGCCGCCGTTTTAGGGAACATCTACAAGCCCACCAAAGAACGTGGGGTCTATAAAAGTACAGATGGTGGAAAAAGCTGGAAGCAAGTACTGTTTGTAAACGATCAGTCGGGTGCCGTTGATTTGACCTTTGACCCCAATAATCCTAGAATTTTATATGCTGCCACCTGGCGGGCCCAACGTACGCCCTATTCCTTAAGTAGTGGTGGTGACGGTTCTGCCCTTTGGAAAAGTACCGATAATGGCGAAACATGGTCCGAAATTTCAAAAAATGAAGGTTTCCCCAAGGATACCTTAGGGATTATGGGAGTGTCGGTTTCACCCGTGAATTCAGAACGCGTTTTTGCCATCGTCGAAAACAAGGAAAAAGGGGGCTTGTACCGCTCGGACGATGGCGGTAAAAAATGGACCCAAGTCAATAGCGAACGAAAACTAAGGCAACGCGCTTGGTACTACACCCGAGTGTATGCGGATACGGAAGATCAAGATGTGGTGTATGTGATGAACGTGCGCTACCACAAATCTACGGATGGAGGAAAATCCTTCAATACCTTCAATGCACCGCATGGTGATCACCATGATTTATGGATTGCCCCGGAAAACAGCCAACGGATGATCATTGGTGATGATGGGGGTGCCCAAGTCAGCTATGATGGCGGGGAAACCTGGAGTACCTATTACAATCAACCCACGGCACAGTTCTATCGCATTACAACAGATAATGCCTTTCCCTATCGCATATATGTAGCGCAACAGGACAACTCCACGGTCCGAATCAATCACCGTTCCGATGGTGGCAGTATTGGAGAGAACGATTGGGAACCTACCGCTGGTGGGGAATCTGCACATATTGCTGTTGACCCGACCAACAATGACATTGTCTATGGGGGGAGCTATGGGGGATTTTTGACACGGGTCAACCATAGGAATAAAACCGTTCGAGGCATCAACGTATGGCCCGATAACCCTATGGGCTATGGCGCCGAGGGAATGAAATACCGGTTTCAATGGAACTTTCCCATCATTTTCAGTAAGCACGACCCCAAAAAATTGTACACGTTTAGCAACCATGTGCATATGAGTACCGATGAAGGGCAGAGCTGGGAGCTGCTCAGCGGGGACCTCACTAGGAACGATCCGGATAAATTGGTCAGTAGTGGAGGTCCTATTACTCAAGATAATACCGGAGTAGAATACTATTGTACCCTATTTGCCGCTCAGGAAAGTCCGCTAAAAGAAGGCCTGATGTGGGTGGGCAGTGATGATGGATTGATTCACCTTACCCAAGATGGCGGGGCAACGTGGGAGAACATCACACCAACGGGCATGCCGGAATGGATGATGATCAATAGTGTGGAACCATCGGCATTTGATGAAGGCACCTGCTATGTAGCGGGAACCCGCTATAAATTAGGGGACTTTGCTCCCTACTTGTACAAGACAACCGATTATGGGAAGACCTGGACCAAGATGACCAATGGTATCGAAAGCGAGCATTTTACACGGGTGGTTCGGGAGGATCCCAAGCGCAAAGGATTGTTATACGCTGGAACGGAAACGGGCATGTACATCTCGTTCAACGATGGTGCCAATTGGGAGAAGTTCCAACTGAATTTGCCCATTGTTCCCATTACGGATTTGGTGATCAAAGACAACAATTTGGTGGTCGCTACCCAAGGGCGGAGTGTTTGGATCATTGACGACCTGACCGTTTTACATCAATTGGCGTCCAATGATTCAGGAATCCAAATGAAACTTTTTGCGCCAAAGGATTCGTACAGGACCAAGGGCCGGGCAAGGTCCAAAGACCGACCTAGTTTAACGGAGGGGCAAAACCATCCGGCAGGGGTGTTGACCCATTTCTATCTCAAAAATTATGACAAGGAAAAGGATACAATACAACTTACCTATCTTGGCATGTCCGGAGATACCTTAGCCAGTTTTAGTACCAAGTCAACCGACAAGAAAAAGATGTTGAAAGTCGAAAAAGGGGGCAATACCCATAATTGGGATACCCGCGGTAAAGGGGCGGAAAGGTTAAAAGGGATGATCCTGTGGGCAGCGAGTTTAGATGGCGCCAAAGCCGTTCCCGGTAATTATACCGTTTCTTTGAATGTTAATGGAGAAGCAGAAACAAAGAATTTCAAAATTCTCCCGGATCCAAGGGCTGAGGTTTCCGTAGCCGATATGCAAAAGCAGTTTGATTTTATCACCGATGTTAATACAACAATGGATAAGGCCCATCAATCCATTAAGAAAATCAGAAAGATCAATGAAAAGTTGGATGCCTTTACCAAGCAATACAAAGACAATGAAGCCACGGCGGCCTTGGTTGAAAAGGCCAAGAAAATGAAGGAAGGGTTTAGTGAAGTGGAAAAGGCCTTATACCAAACCAAGAACCGCAGCAATCAAGACCCGCTGAACTTCCCAATTAAGTTGACCAACAAATTGGGGCATTTGAACCGTTTGGTTTCCATTGATGATTTTCCCCCTACGGAACAGGATA
Source organism: Bacteroidota bacterium (assembly GCA_039184365.1). Lineage (GTDB taxonomy): Bacteria > Bacteroidota > Bacteroidia > Flavobacteriales > Flavobacteriaceae > Croceivirga. Next base: position 34,569 of record JBCDBE010000008.1, read on the forward strand.
TGGCGGTAAAGAACGAGATTACCACCAAAATCAATGCCCAGTTGGCGACTTTTGATCAACTGGTTGATGAAGAGATGAAGGCTTTTAATGCATCGTTCAACGAACTTGGGTTGGAGTATTTATCGATTGAGGAATAAAAGCGTCAACCCCCCTGTGAAAGGGGGAGGTGCCCGTAAGGGCGGAGGGGTTAAATACATTTACCACCCCGGCGGACGCCACCCCTCCTTCAAAAGGAGGGGGCAGACCAAGACTAAGAATCGTCGTGAAAAAGGGAATAAATAATCTCAAATATCTAAAGGCTTATAGAAAGGGCCTTAGAAACAATCCAACAAAAGCGGAAACTATGTTGTGGAAAGCTTTGCGAAAAAACCAGTTGGAGGGGCGTAAGTTCAGAAGGCAACATAGCATTTCAAGTTATATTTTGGATTTCTATTGTCCAAAAGAGAAATTAGCGGTTGAGGTGGACGGTGAAGTTCATTATAACATGGTGAACGAGCAATACGACCATAAAAGGAAATGGTTTCTTGAGAATTGCGGGATTCAATTGCTACGATTTGAAAACAAACAGATATTTGAAAACCTCGATATCGTTCTTGAAGCCATTAAAGATAAATTTAGAACGAAATAGTCCTCCCCTTTCAAAGGGGAGGTGCCCGTAAGGGCGGAGGGGTGGAACCAGAATAAAAGAGACTTTAAAAACCTTATATGATACATAAGAAAAGATTACTCCTATTATCCCTACTTACATTTGGATTCTCTTTTGCCCAAACGGCGGAGGAGTATTTTAAACCGTTAAAGTATCGAAGTATTGGACCCTTTCGAGGTGGGCGTTCGGTATGTGCCACGGGTGTTGTGGGGAATCCCATGACCTACTATATGGGTATCACGGGCGGCGGTGTTTGGAAAACCACTGATGCAGGGCAGCATTGGAACAACATTTCCGATGGTTATTTTGAACTGGGTTCCGTCGGAGCCGTGGCCGTCTCCAAATCAAATCCCAATATCGTTTATGTGGGCATGGGGGAACATGCCCCACGAGGGGTGATGACCTCCTATGGGGATGGGGTCTATAAGTCCATTGATGCCGGTAAGACCTGGAAAAACATTGGTCTCAAGGAAACCCAACATATTGCAAGAATAGTGATACACCCTACCAATCCCGATGTGCTGTTTGTAGCGGCCCAAGGTGCTTTACATGGCCCAAATAAGGAACGCGGTATTTATAAATCCACTGATGGGGGGAACACATGGAAGAACGTCTTGTTCGTCAATGAATTAACGGGCTGTTCAGAGCTTTCAATGGACGCAAGTGTCCCCGAAGTGCTTTATGCCACAATGTGGCACCATCAACGCAAACCTGAAGTGGTCATCAGTGGCGGAGAGGGAAGTGGCGTTTATAAATCGGTTGACGGTGGCGAAACCTGGAAGAAAATTGAAAAAGGACTTCCCAAGGAAAAAGGAAAAATGGCCATTTCAGTAAGTCCCGCAAACCCGAACAAGGTGTACGCTTTGGTGGAAAGCGACTCCAATGCCGATAAAGGAGGATTGTTCGTATCGAACAATGCAGGTGAAAGTTGGAGTATGGTCAGCGGTGATAACCGATTGACCCAACGTGCTTGGTATTATACGGAAGTGTTTACCGATCCCAATAACGAAAATGTGGTATATGTATTGAGTGCCCCCGCCCTGCGTTCCATTGATGGAGGAAAGACATGGGAAAGACTGTCGGGCACCCATGGCGATTATCACGATTTGTGGATAAACCCGCACAATTCCAACAACATGGTCATTGCCAATGATGGGGGTGCGGCCGTCAGCTTTAATTACGGCAAAAGCTGGTCATCCCAAGCCATTATGCCAACGGCACAGTTCTATCGTATCAATGCCGACAATCTGTTTCCGTACAATATTTATGGAGGTCAGCAGGACAATACTTCGGTAAAGATTGCAAGCCTTTCCTTGGGTAGGGGGAGTATCAGTCGTGAAGACTGGACCTATTCTGCTGGAGGTGAAAGTGCTTTTTTGGCTTTTGACCCGGACAATCCAAGATACGTGATGGGGGGCAGTTATTTAGGGAATATCAATCTTTTGGACACCCATTCCAAAGCTTCCACCAAGGTGTTGACGGCACCAATTCAATATTTGGGCCGTGCTGCTCGCGATATGAAATACCTATACAATTGGAATGCCCCCATTATTTGGTCGAAACACGAACCGGGTACCTTCTATCATTGTGCCCAAATGGTATTGAGAACCAGGGACATGGGAGTCACTTGGGAAGAAGTCTCCCCCGATCTGACCCGAAATCAGGATGACAAACAGGGCAACGGCGGACGCCCCTATACCAATGAAGCGGTGGGTGCGGAAAACTATGGTACCATTGCCTATATGATAGAATCACCCCACGAAAAAGGGGTGTTTTACACCGGCAGCGACGATGGATTGGTACATATCACCAGGAACGGAGGTGAAAGTTGGCAAAACATTACCCCAAAGGGACTTCAAGAATGCCTGGTCAATGCGATAGAAGTATCGCCACATGATCCGGCCACGGTTTATATTGCAACAACCCGATACAAATTCAATGATTATACCCCCGCGATGTACAAGTCTACCAATTATGGGGAAAGCTGGACCAATATCAGTTCGGGAATTCCAAAAGGCGCTTTCACTAGGGTAGTTCGTGAAGATAAAGATCGCAAAGACCTTTTGTACGGAGGTACGGAAAAAGGTATCTATGTTTCTTGGAACGGAGGTCAAAATTGGGAGTCCTTGCAATTGAACCTCCCTAAGACCCCAATCCTTGATTTGATGGTACATCAAGGGGATTTGATTATAGCCACATCGGGTCGTTCGTTCTGGATTTTGGATGATTTGGGATTGTTCAAGACGTATGACGAAGCCCAAAAAGGAGTTAAACTCTATGAACCGGAAGCCGCTTATAATGGTTCTTGGTACAGCGCCCTGAATGGAAATTCACCTAGTTTTAAGGGGAGCCAACCCTTTACGGGAGTGAATCCAGCAAATGGAATCGTAATTTATTATGAACTTCCAAAATTGGATTCCACCGAAATCAGTATGGAGATTCGAAATGCCAAGGGTAAATTGGTAAACTCTTTTTCATCAGTATCCGACAAGACGTACAAGCGTTATGATGGAGGTCCACCACCAACACCTAAATTGTCCAAAAACGAAGGGCTTAATCGATTCGTTTGGAACCTGGGGCATGCTATTATGCCGGGTGTCGATGATACCTATATCGAAGCCAACTATAGGGGCCATCGCGCCGTTCCAGGTACGTATACCATTGCCCTGACCGTTGGTGACAAAATGATGGAAACCAAAGGCACCGTAAAGGAAGTACCCACCTATGACACCAAAACTGGACAATACGAGGCATATGATGCCTTTATGACCGAGACAGAAGCCAATCTCACAGAAATGCACCATATGGTCAATACACTTTTCAAGGCGAAAAACCAGTTGCAAACCGTGTTGGAGAAAGTGGATGATACGGAATTAAAGAAAGCAGGGAAGGCCCTTGTGGATGAAATGGATACCTGGGACAAGGAAATGGTACAGCGTAAATCCAAAGCCTACGATGATGTAGAGAATTTTCCCAATAAATTTACTGCTGAATATTTGTTTTTGATCAATGCCACGGACAGTTCCATTCCGAGGGTCAACCAATCCTCCATTGATCGAAGAAAAGAGCTGGATGCCCAGTGGATAGGATTAAAACAACAGGGCGAGGCTTTCAAGAAAACGAAGATTCCAGAATTTAACAAGAAACTTTGGACTGTAGGGATAGGTGCAATTCAGCTTTGATATTTTTCTTGCACAAGCCTTAATTTTGCATAAAATGGGGTTGGTCAGTGTGAAAATACGCAAATCATGGAAAAAAGGATTGCAGTTGTAGGAGGAGGAATCAGCGGTTTAAGTTTGGCCCATTACTGTGCCACCAGTGGTTTTAGCGTTGTCTTGATTGATAAACATTCCTTGGGTGGATGCCTTAAAAGCATAGAACTGGGTAAAGGAGGTTATATAGAAATGGGGGGGCATACCTTGACCCACAGCTACCGTACCGTAATCGAGATTTTGGAACATTATGGAAAAGAAGATCAGTTGGTTCCAATTCCCAATCTGAAATTTGAAGTATTTAACGGCCACGAATTTTCCTCCATATTGAGCCGCCTGAGGATTTTCAGTTTGCTATTTTCACTTCCCAATTTGTTTTTTAAGTCAAAGAATGGAAAGTCCATAAAGGAATACTATTCCAGAGTTATCGGAGGGGGTAACTATACGAATCTGTTCAGGCACCTTTTTAATGCTATTTTATGCCAAAATGCCGATAACTTTCCTGCTGAACTCCTTTTTAAAAAGCGAAGGAAAAATAGAAGCTATCCCAAGAAATTTGTGCTAAAAAAAGGGATACAGCAACTCTTCGATATCGTAGGCGGAAACCCGAACATTGAAGTAATTGAGAACAGAGCCATTAGTTCCATTTCCTTTAATTTGGGGCAGTTCCAAGTAAGGAATGGTGAAAATATGGTAGCGCAAGCACCGTTTTTGGCGCTGGCCTGTCCCCCATCCATAGCTGCAAAACTCTTGAAAAGTCAATTTCCGAAACTTTCCAATCTTCTTGGCACCATTTCCCATGCGACGGTCACTTCGGTCTTGGTGGAAATTCTTGACGAAAAGTCCATGGAAAATCGTCAAAGAAGTATTCTAGGGGTCAACAGTAATTTTTATTCCGCTCGTCTCATAAAAAAAGGCCTTAAGTCCTATTGGTGTTTTTATTTTAACAGTGAAACCATTTTTCAGTCGGCAGAAAAAAAGCAAATTGGTCGCATCTTCGGGGTGGATGAAGATAAAGTCCTTATAGTTAAAAGAGCTCAATTTCAATTACCCAAGTTGACTGTTCCCGATCTCAAGACCATTGCCGGCATAGAATCAGAATTACAGGGGAACAATTTATGTATTGCTTCAAATTATATGGAGGGCTTGGCCATTGAAGATTGCGCACTTAGGGGAAAACGGGAGGCGCAACGTCTTTTGGTGCGCCATGGAAACTCAACCTAACTTTAAGCAGCACTTTTCTTTTAGGGCCTGATTTAAACACCTTTGGTGTGATTCTTGCTACCTTTATTCGAAATATTTGCTGAAGCTTGTTCAAAAAACTATCGCTACGTTCACGGATTTTTGTTACCATGATTCTTTTGGTGGTCTTCGCTTCGATTTTGATTGCTGGCGTGGCCATTTACCAGTATAGGGAACAAGGTGTTGACTATCATGAAAATCGACTGGAGCGTAAGGAAGAGCAGATACTACAGAGCATAGATTATGCCCTACGGGAGACTACCTATGAGCCCAACACGGAAAATCTAGGTTATATATTTCGCAATGAAATCTTTAAAATAGCAGATGTCCAGAATGTAAACTTTAATATTTACGATCTGGAAGGAGAATTGATAAAAAGTTCGAAACCGGCCTTTGAGGCAGATTCCTTATCCAATTGCTTGGATGCGGAAGTGCTTAATCATCTAGCCATCAGTCCAACGAAGCGTTATGTAGAGGAAAAACGTACGGCAGGTGATAAATATCTGGCATCTTATACGTTTATCAACGACCCAAAATTCAAGCCCATTGGTATTATGAACCTGCCCTATTTTGAGGACAATTCCTTCAATAATATGGAGCTTCGGGAATTATTGACTCGCTTGACGGGGGTGTATCTGGTAATGCTTTTAGCGGCAATCATTTTGGCTTATTTTATTTCGAAATATATCACGCGCTCTTTACAGACGGTTGCGGATAAACTCCATTTGACAGGATTGACCAAACGCAATGAAAAAATCATTATAGAAAACCCCACACAAGAAATAGGAAAGTTGGTGGACTCCTATAACGAAATGATTGATGAACTTGAGGCAAGTGCCGCCAAATTGGCGCGAAGTGAACGTGAACAGGCTTGGCGGGAAATGGCAAAACAAGTGGCGCATGAAATTAAAAATCCATTAACGCCCATGCGTCTCAGTGTGCAGAGTTTTGAACGTAAGTTTGACCCCAAAGACCCCAAGATTGGGCAAAAGGTAAAGGAGTTTTCCAAGACCTTGGTACAACAGATCGATACCATGGGGAATATTGCTTCCGCCTTCTCCAATTTCGCCAATATGCCTGCCCAACAAAAGGAGACCCTCAATGTAGTTACCGTGACAAAACTGGCTTTGGACATTTTTAATGAACCCTACATTCATTTTATCTGCGATGAGGAGGAAATCATTGCCAAATTGGATCGGACACAGCTTATCCGAATCATCACCAATCTGGTAAAGAATGCCATTCAGGCTATGATTGGCGTGGATTTCCCAAGAATTTTAGTGAGTGTGATTTCAGAAAAGGACAAGGTGAAGATCCAAGTGGCGGACAATGGGGTGGGTATTCCCGATGAGTTCAAAGACAAAATATATGAACCTAAGTTCACTACAAAAACCAGCGGTATGGGCCTTGGCCTTGGGATGGTCAGAAACATCATAGAAAATTACGGAGGAACCATAAGTTTTACCTCACAGGCGGGTAAAGGCACTGTTTTTACGGTCAAGTTTCCAAAGGAATAAATAGGTCGGATGTTCCATGTTGGATGCTCAATTTCGATTCCGTAATTTAGCATTCATCCTGCACAAAGCAATAAATAGCAAAGATCATGACCTACGAAAACATCTATATTGAAGAGGAAAGCGCCATCGCAACCATTACCATTGACCGCCCCAAAAAATTGAATGCCCTTAACAAAGCAACGATTGAAGAGCTGCACCAGGCGTTTAAGGAATTGGATGAAGACAAGGAAATCAAGGTCATTATTATTACGGGAAGTGGGGAAAAGGCGTTTGTGGCTGGAGCCGATATTTCAGAATTTGCCCATTTTAGTGTGGAACAAGGAGGACAGTTGGCGGCCAAGGGGCAAGAACTGTTGTTCGATTTTGTGGCACACCTCAGCACCCCGGTCATTGGTGCCATTAATGGTTTTGCCTTAGGAGGTGGGCTGGAACTCGCCATGTCCTGCCATTTTAGGGTGGCCAGCGAAAATGCCAAAATGGGGTTACCCGAAGTTTCCCTGGGGGTCATTCCTGGATATGGAGGTACACAGCGGCTTCCCCAATTGGTCGGTAAGGGGGTAGCCATGGAAATGATCATGACGGCAAGCATGGTGGATGCCCCAAAAGCGCTTCAACGTGGATTGGTGAATTATGTGCTGCCACAGGAAGAATTGTTGGCATTTTGTCGAAAACTGGCCCAAAAAATCACCAACAACTCCAGCGTAGCCATCACTCAGGCAATAAATGCGGTGAATGCGGGTTATAACCCTAAAGCGGATGGTTATGCTGTTGAAATCGATGCGTTTGGCCAATGTTTTGGCACCGATGATTTTAAGGAAGGTACCGCAGCCTTTTTAGAAAAACGCAAAGCCGATTTCCCAGGCAGCTAGTCAGCCGAAAATTTTGCCCCACAATGAAAAACCTGCTACTCTCCTTTTTGGGATGCGTTGCCTTAATGGGTTATGCACAAAAAATGCCCATTGCCTATGACTTTGGTGAAAAATTCAACGATAGACATCGATATTCCAATCTATTGACCATTGCGGATGACGGCGATGGCGGATATATCTTGGTTCGATCCTATTTTCAGGGCCTTATCCTCAAACCCAAGGGCTATTTATTGGAGCGATACGATAAGGATTTGAACCTTATTGAGGAATACAACTATAAGTTTCGTGACATGCAATTTGTCAATGGGTATATCAAAAATGGCATATTGAATTTGGTGTTCTTTAATTATGACTATAATAAGGAACAGTATGAATATTGGGTACACCAAAGTGCGACGACCAACTTCAATTTTAGGACGGAGAAGATACTGAGTATTTCTTCCAAGGTTGTAAAAGGGGCCTATGGAAAGAATTACTATAACCGGAATTTTTCCAATGGCTTTACCACTACCATGCTCTTTGATCGCGATGAAAATGGCTTTTTGATCAGCACCCATCATACCAAGGGCAAGGAGAGCAAACATACGCTGCACCTCTTTGATGCCAATCTCAACAAAAGGTGGGAACATGACTTTTCTGGTGAAGCTGAGGAAAAGAATTATGCGTTTGAGCAATTGGCATTATCAAATGACCTGAGTACCGTTTATTTGGTAGGGAAAGCCTATTTCAAAAAGCGACGGTTCAAGGCCGAGGAACGGAAGTTTGCCTATGAGGTGGTCAAGGTGTCCAGCACATCATCGAGCACCCAAAGTTTCAATCAGCCCGGCAAATATCCCGAAGCCTTGTATCCCATTCTAAGCAATGGGGAATTAAAATGCGTGGGGTTCTATGCCGATAGAAAGGATAACCGCTATAATGGATTGGCCTATTATGAATTGAATGCCAATACCTTGGCCGTTCAAAAGGAAAAATACAATCCCTTCTCCCAAGAATTTATGTACGATAAGTTCGGTAGGGAGGAGGATAAGGAGATTAAGAACCTCATCTTTAAAAGTGTTGATATAACCGTCAATGACGAGATTTTGTTCAATGCGGAAGAGTTTTTTATCACCCATAGTATGCACCGTACGGGAGCAGGACAACGTATGCAAGTGGACCGGTATCATTATAACGACATCGTTAGTGCCAAATTGAATGCCGAGGGCACTATGCTTTGGGCACGCAACATCAATAAATCTGAGGTGACCCAAGGAGATGAGGCCTATGCTTCCTACAGTGCTTATAGCAAAGGAGGCAAAACCTATTTTTTCATTTGTACCGCTTCGGAAAACCCACAATTGATCAACGAGGAACGACTGATTTTTAGGCAAGGGATGAGTCGCAACCGAAACGTATTTGTGATTTCGTTGGACGAACAAGGGAAAATGGCCTATGACAAGATCATTGACAATCAAGAGGCGCGATTGCCCCTTATGGTTTCCAAGCCTTTTATAGATCGAAGCGAAGATCAGTTGTTGTTTTACGCAAAACGGGGAAGTAAAAAGCAATTGGTCGAGGTCGCCTTTGAATGAATCCATAAAACCCCAATATCATGAGAAGAACACTATGTATTTTATTTGTCACAAGCCTTGCAATTGCATTAATTTCATGCAATGACTCGGATGATGATTCTGGACAGAATCCCGTATTTGGAAGTTGGCGGGTGACCGCCATTCAAGTTTCGCAAGAGCAGCTCACCCAATTCGCTCCATCGGATGAGGACATTATCATTACCTTTAATTCAGGAAGCGATTTTAGTGGCGAGACCTCGGTCAATCAATTTGGAGGGCGCTACGAATTGGATGGAACTACCTTGACCATGTTGGAATTTTCCACAACCGAAGTGGCGGATACCCAGTTTGCTGGGGCTTTTTATGAAGCGATTGCCGAAGCTCAAGTGCCCAATGAGACCTTTGCTCAATTTGGGTATAGTTTTGACAGTTTGGATTTGATTTTGGTCTTTGGCAATTCCGGTCAAATGACCCTTGAACAACAATAATTAACCTGCATGAAATCAGGATAAATTCCATAAATTTGGAATAAATCCTAAATTGAAATCAAAAGAATTCATCAAAGGGCGTGGTGCCCAGAAAAATGTCCATAACCGTTTTTTAAAACAGGTATATGAACAACGGGATGACTTTTTGGAATTCTGTAGGCTGGAAGGGGAAGTAGCAGATACCAACAAAACTGCCTATATCCCCATTTTTCCCAAGAGTATCGTCAATAAAGTGACCAGTCCGGATGTGGGGATGCAATATTCCATGAATCCCTATCAGGGCTGCGAACATGGTTGTATCTATTGTTATGCCAGAAATACCCATGAGTTTTGGGGCTATAGTGCGGGACTGGATTTTGAACGTAAAATTTTAATTAAAAGGGATGCGCCAAGACTCCTTGAAGGGCATTTAAAAAAGAAGAGTTGGAAAGCCGTCCCAATCGTTATGTCCGGTAACACGGATTGCTACCAACCGGCGGAACGGAAATTCAAGATAACTCGGCAATGCCTGGAGGTATTTTATCAGTACCGACATCCTGTGGGCATCATCACAAAGAATGCATTGGTGCTTCGCGATTTGGATATTCTAAAACGTTTGAACGAACACCAATTGGTTGGGGTCAACGTATCCATTACTTCACTATCCGAAAAAACCAGACGTTTGTTGGAACCCCGGACAGCAACGATAAAAAAGCGGCTGCAAACGGTCAAGATGCTTTCAGAGCAAGGTATTCCAGTAAATGCCATGCTTGCCCCCATGATACCGGGTATTAATAGCCATGAGCTACTGAGATTGGCAAAAACGGTTTCAGAACAGGGAGCGCTATCCTTTGGTTTTACCGTGGTGCGATTAAATGGGGCCATTGGGGAACTATTTAAGAATTGGATATATCAATTCCTGCCCGATAAAGCGGAAAAAGTAGTGCATTTGATCCAAGATTGTCATGGGGGAAGTATCAATGATAGTCGTTTTGGGATACGAAGTCGCGGTGAGGGCAAGGTTGCCGAACAGCTTCACGAAATGGCACGGTTGGCGCGGCGAAAGTATTTTAAGCATAAGGTGTTCCCAGCACTTCGAACCGATTTGCACGAACCATATAAAGATGGCCAGATGAAATTATTTTAAATATTTTTAGGGAAATTGTCCAATGGCAACTTCGGTGCTCGTCACCATACCGAGAATCCATAGTATAAACCGTTCGTACTGGCGAACACAAAAAGAAAACGACATGAGTAATTTTTTGTATTTATTTAGAGGAGGTGACGAGAGTTTCAACAAACTCTCCCAAGAAGAAAAACAGGCCCATATGGAAGTGTGGGGAAAGTGGATGGGGGAGCTCCAAGAAAAAGGCAAGTTGTTGGATGGTCTCCCCTTGGCAGCGGATGGTCGGGTTGTGGAAAATAGAGGGGAAGTGGTCACCAATGGTCCCTATGCCGAAGGCGCAGAATTGGTTGGGGGCTATCTTATCGTCTCTGCCAAGGATTTGGATGAAGCCACTGAGATTTCAAAAGGCTGCCCTATTTTCGATTACGAAGGTAGCGTAGTTGAGATTCGAGAGATTGTTGACATGGAAGGCCATTAAATCACCTAAAAATTTAAAAGCCTGGGGCAACTCAGGCCTTTTTTAGTTCTATGCAAAACCAAAAAGACCACATCCATAATCAACTTGATCATCTCTTTAGGAATGAATATGCCAAGGTAATGGCCATATTGACCAAAAGATATGGGGTGAGCCATATTGAGGATATTGAGGATGTGGTTCAGGAAACCTTTGTAAAGGCCATGAAGGTTTGGGGATACAGATCAATCCCTGATCATCCCACCGCTTGGTTGCTTAAAGTGGCCAGCAACGGAATGATTGATTTGCTGCGAAGACAGAAAAAAATAAGTACGGATGTTGAGGTCACGAAAGGGGAAAGCCACGAAAAGGAAACGGACACCCTATTAAAAAATGAAATTCCTGACAGTCAGTTAAAAATGATTTTTGCCTGTTGTGACCCCAAACTTTCACAAGAGTACCAATTGATATTAAGTCTAAAATTGATCGGGGGTTTTAGTAATAAGGAGCTGTCGGAAGCTTTGTTGAAAAAGGAAGAGACCATTGCCAAAGGGTTCACTCGGGCCAAGAAAAAATTCAAGGATACGGTACAATTTGTAAAAGTACCCGCAGAAATGGGCTTGCAGTCCCGTCTTTTTGTAGTGTTACGGGTCATTTACTTACTGTTTTCTGAGGGCTACGCTACTACCGCAGGTTCCCAAATCCTAAAAAAGGATATTTGTTTTGAGGCGCTCAGATTGGCATTACTCCTTCGTGAGAACGACTACTGCAAACACCCTAATTTGGAAGCGTTGATTGCCCTGATGTGTTTTCACATTTCCCGATTTGAGGCACGGATTGATGAAAAGGGCGAGTTGGTCAGTTTGGACCATCACGACCGTTCCCTGTACAATCAAGATTTGATTCAAATTGGTTTGGTTCACCTGCAGCATGCCCAATCCAGTTCCATGAACCCCAGCAACTACCTTTTTGAGGCGGCAGTTTCTTACGAGCATTGCACAGCCAAAACCTTTGCCGAAACCAATTGGGTTGCCATTCTTAGACTTTATGATTTGCAGGCGCAAAACCAACCCTCGCCCATAGCTAAATTGAACCGGGTTATTGCCCTTCAAAAAGTACAGGGCCCCAAAAGGGCCTTGGCCGAATTGGCAGTATTGGCCCAGGAATATGACTATGAAAAAGTGGGGCTGTTTTATGCAATTAAGGCAGAGGTACTGCGAGAAATGAACCATCCAGACCATAATACCTTCCTAAGAAGGGCAATCTCAATGACGGAGAACATACTGCTAAAACAGCATTTGGAACGAAAAATGAAATAACCGCTTCTTTCCCAAAACTACTGTTCTTGGGTGTAAGGGATATAGCCTGCCCATTCCCAAGGTGTAAACCTATCACCTAGGGCATATTCCAATAATTCTTTATAGATACGCTCCCCATTATCGGAATTGGTCATAAGGAGCATTCCCTTTCCTAAATCGGGAAAAAGGATGGAGTAGTGTTGAAAACCATCCCCGTGTCCACCCTTTGATACCCCTTTACCATATGGAGTGTTCAAATGAAGCCAGCCCAAACCACAGCTCAATTGAATAGTGTCGTATTTAGTGGTTATGGTGTTGGAATCTGGCCCAAAATGCTTTAAAGATCTGATCCTGATTTGAGGACTAAAGATTTCGTCATAGGAAGCTTTTGATAGTATTTCTTGATTGAGTACTGCCGTTAAAAATCGGATATAATCCGTTGCGGTGGTCTCTAGAGTGCTGCCGGACCTTGGCTCGTTATCGATATCTTTTTGGTAGCGCTCGCCGTTTTTTAAATGCCCATAAGTGAAATCCGCTGCAAATCTTGGCTGCCATTCATAGGAGGAATCCTTCATTCCCAAAGGTTGGAAAATGAGTTCTTGGGCCAGTTCTTCCAATCCTTTGCCCGTTATCCGTTCCAAAACGACTTGTAGGTAAACAAAGCCTTCTCCGCTATAGTGGTATTGGGAACCTGGGGCAAAGTTCACCCGTAATTTTCCATCGGACTCAAAAAAACGCCAGTTCGGAAAACCTGTAGTATGGGCCAAACACATTCTAGCGGTTATTTTATGATACAGGCTGTCCACTTTCAAATCGGAAAAATCATCGTGCCATCGGGTCAAAGGCTCATACTCATAAATTTTCTTGGGCAGATAGCTTTCAAGGGGGGTATCCAAATCAATTACCCCGTCTTCAACGAGCTTCATGGCCAATATGCTGAATACAGCCTTGCTCAATGAAGCGCCATAGATATTGGTGGAATCCGTTAGGACCAATTTTTCAGGAAAGTTTTTATATCCGCTGACATGGATATAGATCGGTTGTCTCTTATCAAAAAGGGCTACAGCCATTCCCTGAACATTGGCCTCGTTCATCAATAGGTTGATTTTAGCAGTGATAGCGCTTTTGTTCACCGTACTTCCGTCCAAACGCTCCACCATGTGTTGGGGTTGTGAAACACAGCTCCCACTGATGGCCAACATAGTGAGCAAGCCAACCGTTTTTATTGCGTTACTCCTTAAAAAAGGAATTGATAGCGGATAAAAACACTTTTCTTTTTGAAGGGCATAAATGATGTTAAAAATTACGATGGCAAGGCATAGGGGAATTGTGGCAATGAAAATGAAGAATCCCCATTGCTGTATGGTGACCAAACTCACAAAGGACAAAACGACCAGAAGTAAAGCCGTAATCTGGAAGTTAATTATTTTTCTTCCATGTCTATCGTAAATGGGGTTGTCTTCCCTTTTGTGGATCCATAAAAAAAGAGGAATCAATATATTGCATGGAGGAATGAATATTCCTAGCATAGGGGTAGCGTGAAGCAACAAAAGCCACTTTTTTCTCAGGGTTTCCTGCTTAGGGTTTTTTAAAGGAAGCAACTCTTCTACTTCAATATCCAAAGCGGCGGCGAGGAGTTTTATAGTATTGGGATGAGGGTTGACTTTAGCATTCTCAATGCGCTGGATGGTGCGAACGGTGACGTTTGTCCTACTGGACAACTCTTCCTGGGAATATCCTCTGCGCTTTCTGTAATAACTTAAATTTTTAGCAATGGTTTGGGTCGTCATGAAATGGTCTTTGATTTATGACCCAAAAGTATTGAAACCCCATTGCTTTTTGTACGACATATAGATGTCATGTTTATGTCATTACCTTTAAATCCATTGGTTTTAGGGATTTGATTGGTGGAGGGGAATCCCCTAAACTACATCCCAGGGTAAAAAAGTACAGTTATGATTCCCCATTCCATTCCGCATAGAATTGTTCTAAAAAAACCAATAAAAACTGATGTCGTTTTTCTGCCAGTTTTTTACCTGTTGCAGTATTCATTTTGTCTTTCAACAACAATAGTTTTTCATAAAAATGGTTGATGGTCGGGGTGTTGGACGTTTTGTATTCCTCTTTGGTAAGGTTCAACCTTGGTGGGATATCGGGATGGTACCAGCAGGATGCGCCCG
>JBCDBE010000009.1:0-46974 GCA_039184365.1 Bacteroidota bacterium
CGTCGGCATCAATACAAACATCATACTCGTCTTTGGCGTATTCTATTTTATCGCCTAGAATGCGCTGTGCCTCGTGCATGGCCACAGGATCATATGCCCTAATATTGGCTCCCAGCGCTTTTAATTGTTCAATAATGACCAAGGACGGCGCTTCACGCATGTCGTCCGTCTTAGGTTTAAATGCCAATCCCCAAAGACCAAATTGTTTCCCTTTTAGGTTTTTACCAAAATGTAATTTTATCTTTTCGACCAAGGTGTTTTTTTGTCTGTAATTGACTGCTTCCACCGCCTTCAATACCTCAAGGGAATGTCCGTATTCGTCGGCGGTTCTCACCAAGGCCTGAACGTCTTTTGGAAAACAACTTCCACCATATCCGGTTCCAGGGTATATGAACTTATTGCCAATTCTGGTATCGGAACCAATACCTTTTCTAACCAGGTCAACGTTGGCTCCCACCAATTCACAGAGGTTGGCGATATCGTTCATAAAGCTGATTTTAGTAGCCAACATGGAGTTTGCCGCATATTTTGTCATTTCAGAAGAGAAAATGTCCATAAACAACAAGGGGTGTCCATTCATCAAGAAAGGTTTGTACAATCGGTTCATTACTTTTTCGGCACGCTTGCTTTCTATACCGACAACGATGCGGTCTGGTTTAAGAAAATCATCCACTGCGCTACCTTCTTTTAGGAATTCGGGATTGGAAGCTACATCAAATGGAATACGCACTCCCCTTTTCCGTAACTCTTCTTCAACAGCCGCCTTTACCTTATAGGAGGTACCTACAGGTACCGTACTTTTGGTTATCACCACTTTATAGTCTTCCATGTGTTGCCCTATTTCACGGGCAACACCCAAAACATATTTTAAATCTGCGCTACCATCTTCATCGGGTGGGGTACCCACAGCAATGAATACTGCATCTGCTTCCTTGATCCCTTTTTCCAAACTTGTGGTAAAAGAAATTCTTCCTTTGTCTATATTACGTTCCAAAAGCGCATCCAAACCAGGTTCGTAAATGGGAACCTCCCCATTACGTAGCATCTCGACTTTATTTTTGTCGATATCAACGCAGACAACGTTTACTCCCGTTTCTGCAAAACAGGTACCGGTTACCAAACCAACATATCCTGTACCAACTACTGCAATATTCATTTTTAAAGTTTTTTCGTTATTTATTTGTAAATATTATCTTACATTTTAGAGTACGGAAAATATTGTTGTGAAATACATACAATACGTTGTCAACCCAGCTTTTCAAAACAACTAGTCTATTGTTCGTACCAATCCAAGTCTTGTGTACCCCCAGAATTTGCCCAATTCACAAACCTTGGGTACTGCAGGGTAATGGGAATGTTTTCAGGTGGGGTTTGAAACCCCTCATAAATATTTAGGGCCCATGGCAAATTGGTACTGGTTTTGTAATACCTATCTGTTGAAGGATCACTAAAATCATCTTGTGTTCCTAAATACCCGGCTTTGCTGGTCGGTGGAAAGTCGGGTAAGTGAACCTCTCTAGCACGATCCTGATTGACGATTAAAAAAGCATTAAAAGGGACTTCCCCTAAATTACCCGCCTCAATGGGTGTTGTAAAATCAATGGAAATCCCAATGGTCTGCCCTTCAAAGTCAAAACAATCCCCCGCTACAAAAATCACGGTTTCATTGGAAGCGGTTTCCGTTTCCGTCCCATTTGAAGCGATTGTTTCATAACCCCCATTGATGACCTGCCCATCTATACTGTCGACCAAATTGGGATCGATCGGTAGCACAAAGGCGAAGCCATTGTGCAGTGATCCACCAATGTTTTCAATGGTGAACACGCCATCAATTGATGTTACCAAGTTGTTTCCGTTGGCAATCAAATTGAAGGAATAATCTACGGCCAAATCATTAAAGTCATAATCCCCCTGACTGGGCCATAAATCTTCATACACCAATTTCCCTGTGGAATTCACCGATGGCAAAAAATTATTGAAGGCTTTATCGGGGTCAAAGGGAAAATCGTCCAATTCATCATTGATTCCATCACCATCAGCATCATTTGCCACTGCTATGGTAGCAAAATCACCCACTTGAATGGCGTCCGGTGGATTGGCCCTTGCATAAAACACGGCGTCATTGAAATCATCATCCGTCGCTACGTCCCGTCGCAAATCTTCAAAACCCAACAAGGTCAATTCCCTTGCCTCATCATATAAAAGCACCATGTGGTTCCTTGTTGCCTCCGTAGATTCAGGGTTAAAATCAGGATTGGAATAATACACGCCATTCCCATCATTGACCCCACTTCCAAACCAGCCATTGGCGGCTAAAAACCATGAAATGACCGTATTCTCGGGAAATCTTCCCAGATAAACCCGGTCACCCGGAATCAACCCTCCCCCAGAACCCAAAAAGGATACATTGGGAAAAATCACCCGGTGTTCCACAATTTCATCAACCGTTTCGGGTTCATTTCCCAATGGATAGGTATAGTACCCCAAAACATTGCGATAACCGGCTCCTTCTGAAACGAAAGTTACCCACACATCAGCCTCTTCCGTTATAATGAGATTGGTTTCCTTACCCGCCAAAAAATCAGGATTTGTTACGGGTATTCCCCCAGGGACATTTTCGGGCAACGAAGCATTGATATCGTCCAACAGGTTTTGTTGGATAACATCCGCAAAGGCTAAGTTGTCCGGTACCCCTAAAAAATCAAAGGTGTCAATAAAAGTATAGTCCGCTTGTGCATTTTGTTGGGAAAAGAACGTCCTTTTTGGATGAATACCCCCCTTTCCAGAACTGGCATCGCGCTGATAAAACTGGGAATAATCAAAAGCAACCTCAAAACCGTTCACAGGTAATCGAACGTTGTCGATCAATCCAATATAATTGGTATAAATTAACAAACTGTCCAATCTTGCAGCTACCGTCAACTCTTTTTCAAAATGGCCAGAATCATCAAAAGTGGCCTTCACTATGGACAGACTATCTTGTTGCCCAATTTTTCCATAAATCGAAAACGTAGCCCCTTTCAAAAAATCAGGAGCATCCAGCACTAAATTGACATTTTTACTGGTCTGGTAATCGAATGAAGATGAAACGTTCAAAGCAGATAAGGGGTCATCGATACTTCCGTCATCATCCGTGGTCACGATTTCATCATCAACCGGTGGCTCATCGAGGTCATTTTCGCTGACACAGGCAAAGAAATTTACCTGTGCCAAAACACAAAGTACTTTGCATAGGTTTTTCATAGGGGGCGTTTTTTAATTATGAATGATTTTGTGGTTGGTCAAATTCCAGAAGATGGCTTGCCAGAAGGCTTTTAAATGCCCGAACTGTCTCTTGACTAAAAATGTCAAGGTGTTTTTTGGAATCGAAACAAAAGTTTGGAACAATAAGCTTACAAACAGTTGTACTGGATTAAAGTTTCTTCTTGCGAAAACAATACGATTTCGCGAGATATAATAGGTTTTTAATGGGCTGAATTTTCCAGTGGCCAAAGACTCCTTATGCAGGATATAGGATTGCGGTTGATAATAGATTTTATACCCTGCCCGTTTTATCATCTCGGCCCAGTCGTGTTCTTCATAGTAGAGGAAATAGATTTCCGTCATCATACCCACCTCATCCACGATTCGTTTAGGCACCATCATTGCGGCTCCATGTATGGATTCCGTTTCTCCAGGCTGGTCGTACACCCCATCATCTTTTTTGTGATACCCGATACTGTTATTTCGAATCGTCCAGTGGCTCATTGGGGTATAACCTGCATATTGAATCAGTGTAGCATCCCAGTGAAATTTGATTTTCGGACTTACCATTCCAATGGAATCATCATTTTCCAAGGTTTCCACTAGAGGTTCAATAAAGTCTTTGGGAACTATGGTGTCATTGTTGATAAATAATAGGTAATCACCTTTGGCCACTTTGACCCCTAGGTTATTGCCACCGGCAAATCCTAGATTATCATTGCTCTTAATCAGGTTCACATCGGGAAATTTTTCTTTAATAACATCCGGATTATCATTTGGGGATGCATTGTCCACTACAATGACCTCTACATTTTTGTATTCCAACCTTTTCAATGACTCAAGCATATCCAACGTCACACTTGATTCATTGTAATTGATGGTGATAATTGAAACTAAAGGAAGGCTCATAATTAAAATAATAGATTTGTATTCATCCTTTTGCATCCTTCAATCCTTATAAATTAGCATTGAGGATACACTCGTTTTAGTTGTTTTCGACCAGTTTTACTTTTGTTTCGTTCGCTTTCGTTTATATATCGATAGACTTCAATGAATCAATATTATTCGGTTTCCCGTTCTTTTATAATTCCTTTTTGCCTTAAAATGTATTCATCCATTTTAGGTGCAATGAACATAAATACCATACCCGTATACATCAGTATACAGGTAGGAAATTGCCCAAACACACCGTTTCCGTAAGAAGCACCCATTATGCCAAACATACCGCATACCAATGCCGCAATTTGACCTCGCAGCCAATCGTCACGTATTTTGAACATTACATTGTAAGCTCCAGTAATCAACACGAAAAAGAGGATGAACAAATGCAGATATAGTCCAACCACTCCGGTATCTGCCCAAATGGCCACAAACCAACTATCGGTTGCTGTATTGGCCAGAAACGTATGGGGCGAAAAACGTTGTCCCCAATTGCCTGTAGAACCAATACCTCCGCCAAAGGGTCTTGAAGCTAAATAGGTTTTTAGTTTTCTTTGATTGGCCAAACGCACTTGAAACGAAGCATCATTGGGATCAAATGCCGTCCGCATTCGTCTGATCTGCGCATTATTGTTCAACAAGGTGGTGTACTTAAAGAATACGAATACCCCAATGCCCATTATCGCTCCGGCAACAAGAATGGGTATGTTTTTTCTAAGAATCAAAAACATAACACCTCCGGCAGCAGGAACGGCAATTGCCCCCCTTGTGCCTGAAATGAGCATCCCATAGAGACCAGCCAAAGAGACTACAACACAAAAAATCCGAAACTTTTTGCTTTTGGCAAAAAGGGCCAATACGCCAAAGACAACTCCCGCATGTCCCTGCGAAGCCCCAAATTGCCCAGCATCCGAATAGAAAGAGAAAATACGCAGTTTGCCAAAGAGTACATGGGTGAGGGAGCCGCCATTATCCAACCATTTTTGTTCGAACGGGTCTACGCCAAAAAACAGTTGTTGACACCCTTTTAAGGTTCCCAAAAAGGACATAATTCCCCAGATGATGAAAAACAGTTTTAGGTCTTTTGGTTTATCAAAGAGAATAAACAACAAAGGCACTATCATCCATTGGTAAAGGGCCAATCCACGCATGGCATAAAACCAAGCAGCAAAACTTACTGCCTCTGGGTTCACTGCCTGAAACAGTGCATAACCAAACCAAACGGAGACCAATACGGTCAACTGGGACTTGGCCTTGCTCCAAGGCACCTTTATTTTGAATGCCTTGAAAAAGAGCGCCAGATACATCAAAAACATCAACCCATCAATCAATAGTCCCCAGGTCATGGGCACGTAGCGCCCCAAACCGAGAATTAAAAAATTAAGAACAAAAATGGTCAGCAAGCCCAGTTTTGGTCTTTGAAAGAGTACTCCCAAATACACGATGCCAATAGGAAGAATGATCATCCCAATTCCCGCAATAAGACCTTTTGTAGCCGTTAAATGTGCACTTAATACCGCGATTGAAAGCAATATCGCCACAGGAATCGGTTGCCTTAAATGATCGGTGCCGTATGTTCTTTCAAAAGGGTTCATTAACCGATATAAGTTTTTAAGTTCCTAAAGAAGAAAATACCCTCAGGCAAGATTTGACGGGATTGTATTTGAATTTCTTTTTTCAAAAAATAGAACCCTAAAAAGATGCCCAGTAGCGTAAAGAAAACAGTACCGATGGCAACGGCAACCAGGCTTTCAAATACAAATACGGCAATAAAGTCAATAACAATATTTGAGACCGTCATAAAAACGACCTTATAGAGATTCAGCTTTGGACGGTTGATACTATCCAATAATACCCCAGTAAAGCGATCAATGGGCAACAATAACGTATACACTGTGAACACCCTAAAGACCGTGGTCAACAGCGGCAGTGAATCCTTATACTCTGCCCCCCCTAAAAACAGAATTAAGTATTCTGCAAAAACAAAGCAAAACAAGGCCACTGGAACGAACAACAAGGTAATGGCGCCCGAATAGGCATAAAACGTTTTCCGAACCCCTGCCAAATCCCCAGCCAAACTTTTCTTTGACATTCTAGGATAGGCGGTCATGGTAAAGCTTCGCAGGGGTATGCCTAATAAATCAGTCAATTTTAGGGGAATGGCGTACATCGCTATTCCAACCGAACCCAAAACCGGGCTCAGACCAATTATCAAGGTGTCGGCACTTTTAAGTAGGCTGGAACCAACCAAGGTGCCCATGGAATATTTACCAAAATGTATCAGTTCCTTTTCCGTGGCACTGTCCGCATACTTCAAAAAACTTAGGCCATCCCATTTTTTAAGTGTACACCAAGAACTTGAAATTAAATTGACCAAAAGGTTGACCCAAACAATCTCCAAAAGGCCTAATTTGAAAACCCACATGTTCAATACCAAGAAAACAACGAAGAGCCCAATATTCGCCAATCGAACAAACATCATCCGGTTAAAATTCTGTTCAGCTTGGAATAAGGCCGACGCCGTGTTCCAACCTAGATTAAATAGGGCCATGACCGGATACCAAGTAAAGAATAACTGATACCCGTTATTCATTTCCAGTTCCAATCCAAAAGATATTCCAGCTACGGACCAGCATACAAGCATGATCAAGGCCAATAGCAAGAGATTGATCTTATAGCTGGACCCTAAATATATTTTATACGATTCATTGTCTGCTCCCGAAAGCAACCTAACTACGGAGGTTCGAGTGAGTCCAAATCGTAGAAGATCAACAAAAGTGGCCAGGGTGATGAACAGGACCCAATCCCCGAATTGTTCTTTGGGAAGCTGACGGGTCAATAACATAAAACTGACCAGACCCAAAAATGCAATGACCAAATTGGTCAGCAATGAAGACACGTTTTTTTCCTTACCGATATTTTTAACCCTCTTCCACATTAGGCTATACTCTTTTTGGTGAAAAATCTGAACTGAACAATCTGCTTGACCCATCGGCGTATCAAGGATCTTTTCTTGGGCAGGTCGCCTAACACCGTTTCCATTTCCAATACCTTTACCCCATTTAGAATAATGGTAGGTTCGGGGCCTGTTGTGGCCTCATTGAAAAGTTCAAGCGCATTTCTATCGGCTTCGCCCCAAGCCCTATTGGCCCTAGTGACCAAGAAGGTATAATCCATGGTAGACGCTAATTTTACGGGGAATGGGTTCTTGATAATGCTAGGAATTTCCAAGATCACAAAATCAAAATAGGCATAGTCCTTTATAACACTTTCTTTGTCAAATTCATCGATAGTAGAAATTTTATACAGCTGATCGCTAATGGGATATGATAGGTGTAAATAACAATTCCCATCAAGCCTAAAATCGTTTTGGTCATAAGTGATATGGAGAACGTTATAATCCAATTCACATAATTTGGCGATTAGATGTCCACAAACAAAGGTTTTTCCTTCATCCTCTTGGGTAGAGAAAAACATATTGATTACAGGTTTAGCGGAATCCTCTTTTTTAAATTGGTTGAGCAATACATTCCTTGAAATGGCATTGACCGCCTTATTCTGTAAATAGGCATAATCAATTTTCTTCTTCTTGGAACTGATTACAGGAAAAATAGAGGAAACCTCAAGCCCAATTTTATCTTCGGCCCTTGGTGCCGTATTCAAATTACCGTCCAAAAATTCCAATACCAAAATGGTAAAGGCCACCATAATAAAACCGGCCATTCCTGCCACGATGACCAACAGTATGCGCTTGCTTGGTTTTGGACTTATAGGAAAAAATGGAACCTCAATTAATTTCAAGTTTGATTTCAGTTCTACGTTTTGCTGTCTTAATTTGGCAAGGCCCAAGCTGTGCAAAAGACTTAAATATTCTCGTTCGGCAATGTCTATTTTACGTTCCAATCGCTTCATGGTCGCTCCTAGGGGAGAAAAGACTTGATATAATTTTTCAAACTCCAATCGTTTCTGGTCCATCACCTTAAGCTGTGCTTTAGACCCCTCATATTCAATGGTGTTGGTCAACCAATCCGTCAGTATATTGGTCATTGCCAAACTCTTTTCATCATAATCCGTTGAGTAGAGCTGGTCGACTTGATTCTGTAACTCATATTTTAATTCAGTGGCCCTTTGGGTCAGCGTAACAACTGCGCGCGCATTTTGTTCTTGTTTTATCGTATCGGATTCTACTCCGAGTGATTTCATGGAAATCTCAAAATTGACATCGGCCAGCTCATTGCGAAGTTCCATGATCTGCTCACTTGAGAGTCTTTTCTTTTCGTGTGTCTGCAATCTGGATTCCAAGGTTTGCAATACTGCCTTGGCTGCATGGTGCTTTATGTAGACTTTTTGGTACTCCAGTTCAAAATGTTCTTTTTCGGAAGCAATGTGCTTGGTCTGTTCGTAGTAATTAATAATGTTGTGGGTACGATTAAACTCAAGCAGCTCATCTTCTGCTTGCCGCAGGTTTACCGTGGAATTTTCCAATTGCGCATCAAAATAACCCACAACTGCATCCGACTGATTTACTTTAATGTCCGCATTTAACCGTACAAATACCTCACATAAAATCAACAAAGTGTTCTGACATATGGCAGGATCATCGGCCTCAAATTCAATATCCACAAAATCACTGCTCAGTACTCTTCGCACCCCAATTCTGCCAACTATCTTTTCAATGCTATAGTCCGGATGTTTTAGGTTGATGAGTTCATAGATGAAATTGCTATGGTCCGACTCTTTCAGTTTTTTAAATTCTTCATAGGTCTTGGCCGCATCACCTTTGACCACCAAAGCTTTAACATCCTCAGGTACCAATTCCATAAGGGCAACGTACTTCTCTTTGGAAATAATTTTGGTGTCGGCATTGTCCAAAGACATATGTTGGGAGAATAATTTCAGTGCAACGGTTTCAATGGTCGTCCGCGCCTTTATTAAATTCAATAGGTTATCATAAGCCGTATTGGTCGCCCTAAAATCAAGTTTGGTATTGTCCAATTCAATAGTTGAACCTGAGGCAATACCCGTGTATACCCTTGCTTTGGAATTAAAGACCTTAGGTTCATTTTTGGTAAGTTGAAATACGAGAACGGCCAAGATGATGGGCACAGAAGCCAGTAGGCTCATATGCCTCAATAATAATCGTACAAAAAAGAGCAGGTTGAACTTCTTCATTGTTAAATTTCAATCTGAATTCCGACGGTTCCCTCCAATGATTTCAATGCAATTAAGAACTCTGCCCGTTGCGACTCAAATGAACTGATGGCCTGGTTCAACATCTGCTGCAAACGGGTATATTCCGTAACATTTATGACCCCATTGGAAAAGTCCTTTTCGGCCCTTATGGACTGCACTTTATAGGTTTCAACTATGGAGTTGGATATAAAGAACAATCGGTGCGCCCTTATGAGATCATTATACTGACGAACTATCAACTGTTCCAACTCCCAAATGGCAAAGTCTTTATCGTGTTTTGATTTATCGGCTTCTGCTTCAGCGTTTTTTATTTCCCTATTCCTATTGAAAATGGATGAAAGCGGTAATTTGATGGTCGCACCAACGGTATATCTGCTTTGTTCGGTGGAGAAAAGTGTTTGACTACCGGGATCCCCTGCAATTTGTTGATTACTAAGGTTATCAAAAATTCCATAGCCCCATGCCGCTTCTAGATTGATATTACGAAGCCAAGCGCGTTTCGCCAGTGTTATCTGACCATCCCAATATTCATAATCCGCATCAAAAAACTTTAATCTAGGTGAATTTTCCTTTGCAATGGCCAACAAGCTATCGAGAGGAGGAAGTCTTTGCGAAATATCATTCGCATCCAAACCTCGTTCAACAAAGTCATTGATGGATTGACCAAACGAAAGGTTTGCAATTAATACAATTGCCCATATTCCCCCGAATCCCTTCCCCATGTTCAAACATTTTCTTTTTGGAATACCGCTTTAAACGTTCTAAGAATAATCCACATATCAATAAGAAAGGCATATTTGCTATTGGCATACTCCACGTATTTTACATCCAATTGCTTTCGTTCTTCAGGAGACATCTTAGATGTACGCCCTCGGGCCTCAACCTGCCACAAACCAGTAATCCCCGCAGGACCATTAAAACGTTGATGCCATTCATCCGTGGTCAGCATTTCAGCTTCGTAAAGCGGTAGCGGTCGATTGCCCACAATGGACATATCACCTTTTAGAACGTTGATAAGCTGTGGCAACTCGTCAATACTGAGCTTTCGAATGATCTTACCCACCTTGGTTATTCTGGGATCATTGTCAAATTTCATAAAGGCACTCTCTGCACTTTTCTTCCTTTTTTGATTATGGACCTTTTCATCCACTTCCTCATCATCACTGATCAATTTGGTGCCGTTACCTTCAACGGTGCTTATTTTAGCAGATTCATCATTTTGTTCCTCCCCACCATCGGTATGAACATACTGGTTCAAATGCTCAAATTCCTTCAGTCGTTTATCGGCATCAGGATACATGGATCGTAGTTTTAGGAAATTAAAAATTCGATAACTGGTACCCACCCTTTTTGATATGTAATACACCTTACCCTTGGATTCCAACCGAATGGCCAATATGACCAATAACAGAAAAGGTGAGGCCATCAAGAGCACGCTTCCGGCAAGCAGAATGTCGAAACTTCTTTTCCAGAAGCCGATTTCATACCTTCTTGTCCGTTGTTGAACGGTTCTTATTTCCTGAAATTGAAGGTTATTTCGAAGTTCCTTAAGAAATCCTATTCGTTCCAAGACCTGATGAAAACCAATAGGATGGACAAAAATGTCGTCAAATCCATTGTTCAAAGCCTTTAACTTCTCTTTTTTTGATACCTTTTCGCAGAGCAGGACCAATGGTATTTTTTTTGCTGGATCAAATACCTTGGTCAAATAGTCCTGAAATTGCCGTATTTCCGTTTCCGATAAGTTTTGCTCGCACAAAATCGCATCCAGGGATTCCTGAACATTGATCCACTTTCCTTCATGAAAATGACTGTTATTATGCAACCATCTTAGGGCATTTTCCGTATTTCCCATCGAATTAACGGTGACAGCTTCAGAATGACGACGAAATTCATCGGCAAACCGTTTGTTGGTACCAATGTATAAAATGGACGTTTGCCCCCTTGTAATGATTTCCATGCCTAGTGCCTGATTAATAACTTATCCACCCTGATAAGCAGCTCTTCAGGATTAAATGGCTTCACCATATAGTCATCGGCTCCAAGGCGTAAACATTCTATGCGATCACTGCTGTTATCCCGACAACTAAGCACAATAATGGGGATATCTGAAAACAAACCGGACTGTTTTATCCTGGTTATTAATTCAAATCCATCCATTTCAGGCATTTCCAAATCGGTGATTATAAGATCGGGTAAATTGCCTTCCTGCAGCCAGGTCATTGCCGATAGGCCATTTTCCACAGTAGCCACATTGTAGGATTGTCCTAAAAATTGGGCCACCAATTCACTTAACGACTGTTTGTCATCAACAACTAGTATTTTCATGGTAATAAGATTTGTAGTATTAATAAAAACGAAATGTAGGATTTATATTACCTTTTATAAAAGCATTGTTGTCAAACATGGATATAGTGTTGTAAGCGCCTTATTCTAGTATGTAATATTTTCGCTACGTTTTTATGTTTAAATACGGGAGAATCTGAACTAAAAAAGGCGAAACACATCTCTGTGACCCGCCTTTATAATGGACAGTGTTAAAAGTCTATATCCTATCCGTGCTCAAAATGTAATCTGTTTTGGTCATACACATTATTTCTGAAATATCTTTATTCTGTCGTCCTATAATTAAGATCACCTTATTTCTTGCGGCCCCTTCTTTATAAATGCTTTCAAAAAACAGGGCAGAACTGGAATCAATTGCACTCACATTTTCCAGGTTAATGACTATATTCTTATTGGTCTCCAGAATATTTTCAAAATATATCCTAAGAGCCCCTAAATTCTGGGCGGTCACGTTGCCCAGGATTTCATAAATACCTCTATTTTCTTTTATTTCCAATGCCATGTTATTCGATTAATCCAGTTGCTACAGTAAATTTAGTCTTTGCATCAAGTAGGGTCTTTGCGATCTACTAATGGGTATGACACTGCGCTCTATCAAAACGCTATTGTCCTGTATATCAATAATTTTTGTAAAGTTGATTATAAATGAACGGTGAATCTGCATAAATAGCGATTCTGGTAATTTTTCCTTTATCTTCTTGAGGGTTGAATGTACACGGTATTTCGTTTCCAATGTCTTTATCTCAATATAGTCTCCTTTGGCTTCCACAAGAAGAATCTCCCCGAGTTTTAACTTTATAAGCCTTCTATCAATATTGATATAAATATCTTCTTCATTTTGCGAATCCAAAGTATAGGAGCCGTCCCCCATACCCACCAAAGCCGAGGTAAATGCACTTTTTAACTTTCCTAAGGTTTTTTGAAATCTTTGATGGGTAATTGGTTTCACCAAATAATCCAAAATAAAATCATATTCAAATGCTTCAATGGCAAATTCTTTATCCGATGTGGTAAATACTACTTTAGGTGGATTCTTTACGGTCTGGATAAAATCTATACCTGTTAACAAGGGCATGTGAATATCAAGAAAAATCACATCCACTTCGTTCTGATTAAGATACTTAAGGGCTTCCAGGGCGTTGGGAAACTGTGCTACCATTTCCAATTCCGGGAAATTGCCGCAGATTTCTGCAATTATCGCCCTAGCGGTAGCCTCGTCATCTACAATAATACACTTCACCTCATGCAATTTTTAAAATAAACTCTTCCACAGCATTCAAAACGCCTTCAAAATCATCCTTAAGGGCCATATTTCCAATCTTAAGGTCTTCTTCATACTTAATTGCCATTTTGTACCCGTTGCTCAATCCCAAAATGCCAAGTTTGTGCTTTATCTTATGAACCACTTTTGCCGATTCTTCCAATTGACCTATGCCCAGCAATTGGGCATAATCTTCTTTTTCCTTTGGGAATTCTACCTGGATGATGGAAAGGAACTTTTTTTCAAACTCTTCGTTCCCCCCGGCAATTTCCTTTATATAATCTAGGTTTGGTACTTCTGCCATTATATGTTTGTTTTAATGGTGAAATAAAAGGTGGTTCCCATGCCCTCTTCCGATGAAAGCCAGATGTCACCTTTGTAATAATTAATGATCTTTTTGACTAAGGCCAGCCCTATACCTGTGGCGTTTGCATCATTTTCCAATTTCTTGAACATGTCAAAAATCCCTGTTTGCAAGTGCTTTGGGATTCCCTTGCCATTATCCGCAATACAGAATAACCATTTGTCATCCTGCTCCCTGGCTTCTATGGTTACCAATCCATTTTTGGTCCTTTCCGTAGCGGTTACGGCATTGGTCAATAAATTTTTGAACAATTGCTCTATTCGGTATTTACCGGTGCGGAGTATGGGTAGTTTTCCTTTTATCTTTATCCGGACATGTTCGGGAACAAAAATGGTTCGTTCAATCTCTTTGATCAATGCATTAAGGTCTACTTCTTTTATCTTTTCCTCCAAAGAGTCTATGGTGGCATGTTTTAAGATCCCATCGATCAAACTATCCATTTTGGACAAATTCTGAAAAATGAGCTCGAAACTTTCCCTTGAGCCATTTACCAAAACCTCTCCACTGTCTTCCAGGACCCAAGACACCAAGGAATGGATGTTCCTAATGGGTGATTTTAAATCGTGGGACACCATATGGGCATAGTTGTTCAAGGATTCGTTCTGCTGTTCCAAACTTTTAAGTAGATTGTCCTTCTCTGCCGTTATCTCAACAATTTTATTGGTTTGTCGTTCAATATTCTCCAACAATTGTTGTGGGTCAAAGCCCCGTTCCCCATTTGCGGGAACGGTTTTGCTTTCCATAAAAGCTACGGCCTTGCTTAGGGCTTCCAGCACCTTACGTTGGCTTTCCGTTTCTTTGTTCAATCTCTTGTTCGCCTCATACAGTTCTTTAGAACTTAAGGATGTAGCACGCTGAATCATCGTCAACTTATCGTCATAATCACTGTACGATTTATCCACCGATTCATAGAACTGTTCCATATTGGGACAGTGCTTTAAACCTTCTGGCAAGAATTTCTTTATTTGACGTTTCAGCAAGGAATGCATTTATTCGCTCATTAGGGTTAAGGTCATGGTCTGGTTGTGTAAAAGGCATTCATTTTTACCTGCAAAGGGTGCCATTTCCCCATAGGAATAGAATCCGGTTATTTTAGCTTGGTCCCCCACAATATCCATGACTTCTTCAATCTCTTCCTCCGTTCGTCCGGCGAGCACCAGTTTTCTGCCCACACAGCTCACCAAAATGGCCAATTCTGGACGCTTTTTGCGGTCACGCATGGCGTATTCCGCAGCATTGGAGGCACCCTCCGCAATGTCATCCATGGTGCACATCATCAATTGTACCTTGGAATTTACTGGAACGTCACCCGCTAAAATCATGGAATTGGCCTCCTCATCAATATTCAATATGGTACGGACCAAAGGTTCCTCGTTTTCCGACTGCTGCACGGTAAGTGGATAGAGCAAAGCTGCCCGGGGCAGTTCCTTCGCCTTTTCCCCAAGGTATGTCTTGTAAAGATCAAGGGCCGGTTGCCCATCAATCTCATATAAAATGTTCCCAACAGACTTGGTAATGGTGCGTTCAGGACCAAAGGGAGTCCATCCACCATAATTGGCATAAGAGACCTCCAAACTATCCCCATAAAATCCAATGGCGACCACTTCCCCTTGCTTAGGGCTTTCATTATAGGAGGTAAGGGTCTTTTCAAAACGTGCTCCGTCCCCACATAGGCCACCCGTGATAGTGGCATTAAATGCTTTGTCCGATTCAAGACCCTCTATCAATCCACTGCCGTTCACAAAGCTACCGTCGGAGACAATAAACAAATGACGAAGGCCCGTTTTATCAAACCGATCGGCTATGGCACGACCCATTTTTTCAATATCCACAAAGTCAGATACGTTTTCGTGAACAATTTTGAATTGGGTCTTTTCAAACTCTATTGCAGTAAGGGTAATGGTTCCATCATAAACATGGGTCTCCATAATTTCCCCGGAAGTTGATCCAAACACCAGTTCCCCATCCGGGAAGAGTTCCCTGATTTCATCATAGATTCCATCCGATTCAAGGATAAAGCGATCCCCAAATACAAATACCAAAGGGCGTTTCAACTTACTTTTTTGGTTAAACTCCCAGGTACCATTCTTTTCCCTTCTTGCTTGATTGATTTTCATGGCTTACTTAATTTTTTGTTTTACTTTTTAATGGTGAAATAAAAGGTGGTCCCTACGCCTATTTCGCTTTCCAACCATACCTTTCCGTTATATCTGTCAATGATTTTCTTAACAATGCTCAGTCCTATCCCTGTTGATCTTTCGTTATTGCCAATGGACTGGAAAATCTTAAATATCTTTTCGTGGTATTCCTTTGGAATGCCCACTCCGTTATCTTTTACACTAAACTGCCAATGGGTTTTATTCTCCTCACTGGCCACTTCCACTAGGCCTACCTTTTTGTCAATATTGACTACGGCATTACTCAAAAAGTTCTGAAACAATTGGTGGATTTTTACCTTATCCGCCTGAATTATGGGCAAGGTATTGGTCACGTTTATGCGCACGTGGTCGGGGATATAAATAATCTCCGATATCTCTTTAACCACCTCGTTGACATCAACTTCGGTATGGTCCAACGTATCACTATTGACCGTAGAGTACTTTAATATACCATCAATCAATTTGTCCATTCCTTCCACTTTCTCCATCATCATTTGTAGGTTGTACTTGCCATTTTCATCCAGAACATCCTTGTAATCGTCATGCAACCAAGTGGCCAGAGCGGTTACACTGCGTAGCGGTGATTTTAGGTCGTGCGAAACAATATGGGCGTATTCTTGAAGTCCTTTGTTGCTCTCTTCCAATTCGTTGACCAGATCCTGTTTTTGGAGTTCCAATTCCTTTTGTTTGGTAATGTCCAAATGCACCCCAATAGATCCCACTATTTTCCCAGTTTCATCATAGGTAGGGGCAGCACTTATCAACCAATGTTTCCTTTTACCATGGGCATCATTCACCTGCACCTCATAGGAATCGGACTTATTTCTTCTACGCTTTTCAAATTGTTGATGGACAATTTTCAAGTTCTCCTCATCCAGGTCCATGACCTCCAAAACGTTCTTGCCCAATAGGTGTTCCTGTGAAAGACCGATCATTTCCGTATACCGGTTGTTGACCATCCTTATTTGGCTTTGGGTATCAATTTCCACAAGGCCCAGGTTCATATTAGCTATGATACTGCTATATTTTTCCTTTTGGATTTCCAGGTTCTTTCTATAATTCTTTCGGAAGGTAATATCATTATAGGTCCAAAGATGACCTTTGTACGTATCATCAATGAAGAGCGGGATGTAGTCGCGCTCAAAGGTCCTGCCATCGACCAACTCCAATTCATCCGAAAGTACCAATTCCTTGCATTCCAATATGTGGTCTACACGCTTCACCATATATTCAGGATCTACAAATAGATGCTTATACTTATTCAGCGATTTTTTACAATTCACCCCTGTAAGCTTATGGGGTGCCAAAGGGATATCGAACAACTCGCAGAATTTCTGATTGGCCAGTACCATTTTTCGATTTTCATCTTCCAAAAGGATTCCGGTCTGTAAATTGGTAATTAAGGTGGACAGGCGCTGCTCCGAAGCCTTGATCTTTTCTTCCGAAATTTTATCGTTGGTAATGTCCTCAATCATTGCCACCTTATAATCGATTTCCCCTTTTTGGTTCCGGACCGTACTTACCGAGGTCTTGCCCCAAATGGAGTGACCGTTCTTTTTGTGAAATTTTCGAACAATGGCAAACTTGTCCGTTTCCCCTTTTTTATTGTTCTCCAAGAGATCTTCATATAGACTGATGTCCTCTATGGTGGAAATATCATCAATGGACATTTTCTTCAATTCAACATCGGAATACCCAATAAGCTCCGTAAAGGTTTTATTGGCCTTTACAATTTTATCATCTACCACCAAAAGAATTCCTAGGGAAGAATTCTCCACGATAATGTCCTGTTGCCGCTTTTGATTTTCCAAGAGTTCCTTAATCTGCATCTCCTTGGTAATATCCCTTATGATTCCTTGGGCAGCTACTGGGGTCCCTTTTTCATCATAAATTAAACTGGCATTGATGTTCACATATTTCTCGCCATATTTTTTGGTAACGATCTTTACATTGTAGTCCTTAAGCATACCCACATGCAGTAGGGATTGAAAGGACTCTGCTGTGTATTCTATATAGTCCTTATGAACAAGGCCGGATAAGTAGAATTCTTCTTTTGTATGGTCAAATCCCAAAAATTCCTTGGCGCTGCTGTTCATGTTCAAGACCTTGGTCGAAAGGTCCATGACTACATAAGGGTCAATAATATTTACAAAAGCACCCGAAATATTGGATTCGCTTTCATTCAATATGGCTTCAAGCCTACCATTGGCTTCCCTTAGGTGCAAAGAGGCATCATAAAGTTCTTTGGACTTATCTTCCAACAGGCGTTCTGCAGCCTTACGTGCCCTTCTTTCCCTTTTTAGGGCCCGTTCGAGCAGTGCGACTTCGTTCTTATCCTTGTTGGACAATGGCAAACTTGACTTCTGTTCCCTGCTCATTTAACAATTCCATTTCTACTTGGGCACTTTTATTAAAATGCTCAAATGTCTTTACGATAAGTCCGTGTGCCAGGGCATATAAACCCCTTGATGAACAGTATATCATGGTCAACGAAGTATCGGTTTTTTCCAATATTTTAAAAGTGGGCAATTCCGCGTCAGGATATAATTTCTTTACATGAACATGGATATGGTTTTCTATGGAGTAAAGAAGTCCAATAGGATTTTTGTAGCTACTTACCACTTCTGGATGCGCTTTTAACAAACTTTCAAATAAGTAAAGGCCAAAGGCATATAACAAATCATCAATGGGCATATGGGTAGTGCCACTCAACTCGGTGACCAGTTGGAGCATTTCCGAAAACTCATAAGTTCCAACCGCGGTATAAGCACCTTCGGAGGGTAAGTCTGAATTCTCAATGATGGTATCCACAGTTTCAAGACCAAACTGTGTTTCTACCATTTCCAAAAATTCGGTAAAGACAATTCCTTTCATAATACAGAATATTATGAAATAAATGTAGGAATTGGACTACTATACTAAAAAAGAATGTTGTGAAATACGGATTTTTGTTAGGCTTTTATCAACTCACTTATTTCCCAATAATCGAATACTTTTTTAATTTTTAATTCGTAATCCTCATATTTTAAGGGTTTTATCACGTAACCCGCAATACCTATTTTAAAACATTCCAGTAAATCGGCCCTATTTTCAGATGTGGTCAAAATGACCGTGGGTAAATATTTAAGGCGTTCATCGGACTTTAAAATACCAAGGAACTCTATCCCGCTCATACGTGGCATGTTCAGGTCCAAAAATATAAGGTCAGGTAAATCCCCTCGGTTCAATATTTCCAATGCCTCTTCTCCGTTTTTGGCCTCTATTATCGTGTGCTTATACTGAAGCTTTGAAATTGCACGCTGCATTTTCATCGATTCAATCATGTCATCTTCAATAAATAATACCTTCACAACTGGACATTTTTTAACGTTACAAAAGTCTGATAAATAAAACCAAAAAAATGATCAAGGGGGATATTAGGTCAATTACCTTCGGTGAATGGTAGCTTTCTTTCGATGAAATTAGTAATTTTTTTCTTACAATGCTAAGAGGTGACTATAAATCCAAAAGAGTCTCCTTTATTTTTTTAGGAAGCTTGGCCACAACCAATCCATAGGAGTGGTCCACCATTTCTTTCAGAAATTTAGAAGGAAGCTGTTCAATATATAAGGTATTCCAATGGGTTTTACTCATATGGTAGCCTGGGATGATGATGCCATCATATTCTTCACGGAGTTCAATAGCACGTTCTGGGTCGCACTTCAAGTTGATTTGTGAAGGTATCCTTTCCAACGGAATCAAAGCAAACATCTTGTCCATTACTTTGAAGACCAAGGTATGTTCATCAAATGGAAAGCTTTCCGTGGTTCCTTTTTTTATAAGGCAATAGGTCCTTAATGCCTCAATGTTCATTGTTCAATACCGTTTGCATCATAGACAATTACCTCTTTCCATAGGTCCTTACATTCTTCAATAAAGGTGAGATGGGCTTCCTCATCTTGATAGGCAGCTTGGGCTCCTGCCGATTCAAACGTCACAATAAGATTATAGGTAAACGTATCATCCACTACATCCCGTATAGCTTTGGGGGGAGTTCCTACAAAATTGGTCTTGGCATATTCTGAACTTTCCAAAAAAGTCTTGAGTGATTTCTCAAACTTGGCCCTATCGGAAGTTTTATCAGGATTTTTGAACCAGAAATACACCACATGGGCAAAGTTGGAATCAAATTCATTCTTCGGTTCGTTGTTTTGGCCTATGGTCACTAATGGTCCTAGTGCCAAAACAATTAGAATACGTGTCTTCTTCATTTTTTTAATGTTCTAAAAATTCTTTTTCGCGATTTGAAAGTTCCAAGGCCGAATAGTCCAATTTCCAGCCAATGGTCTCCACAATCTTTTCAATAATCAATACAGCTTCCAGCGCTTCCTTTTTTGCCGTGTCCAGTAACCCACTCTCAGGGATCTTGTCTCGAACATGGGACTTGGCCTGCTGGTTGAGTTCGGTTAAATCTTCAGAATCAAAGGAATTGAACAGTCCATTCTTGATATCGTAAAATTTTATATTGGACTCAATGGAGAGTATCTCAGGCTCCGGAAATTCGTTTAGGACAATTACTTTTCTCTTGTTGTCCGCCGAAAGCTTTACCTTTTTTAAGTCGTAACCCACCTGGGCCTTTGCATTGATCAACACCAAAGCCTTTTTTTTACTGGAAATCTTTAAAAAATTTTCCTTGGTGTTTTCGTAGTTATAGATTTCAGCAAAATCACCTTCTACTGAAACCAACTTACACACTCTTTTAATGCGATCCAAAATTATCGTGGACTGATGTTTTACCAACGCTTTTCTTTTCTTTCGATTGAAAAGTCCATAGATCCAATACATCAATACTGCACCCAATAGAACACCTAAAACCGCATCGACAAAACCGTCCATAACCTAAAGATAAAAGAGTTTAAAGAATTTGGTAGAGTATCGGTCGGCTTGGACTGGCATCATTTTCGAATGGGGCTACCTGTAAATTGAGCAAAAAGGTACCATCTTCAATAGCATTATCCACATAAATGAATTCCGTAATTGTGGCATTGAAACGTATATCCCCTTCCAAATTCCAAAAGGCCCTATGTGCCAAAAGACGTCCATTATCCTTCTCTTTATCCACGGAAGGCAGGTCTATCAATAAATGGTCGATTCCTTTTTCCCTTAAATGGACAACCGCCTCTTCCAATAAATAAGGAGGATTGGTATGGGAATAACCCCTATTTAGCTTATCAGCCGTATTTGGTAATGTGCGGATGACCAATGCATCCCTTTTCTTTAATCCTAAAGCATACTGCAACTGCTTTTTGGAAATCACAAAATCCCCACCCTCCTTTTCCGGAGCAACCGTTATCAATTCTGCCAAAAAAAAATACGACGTCAAGCTCTTGTTTACGGAATATACTTCTTCTGTAATATGACCCACACATTCCGTATGGGTCACATGGGCATGTGGATTAAAATGGATATCGTTAAAGTTTACAGGCCCGCCATCTTTAACGCTACCTGTAAAACTTTCTTCAGTGTGAGGTTGAATACGGGGTGGTTTTACATACCAAGCGGTAACGCCTTTGCCATCCACTTGCAACGGAATGGAAATATCCAAGGGTTTCGATAGATCCACTTTTAAGGTTCTGGAATTACTTTTTATGCTGGTAATCATCATTTCAAATGTATCATAAATAAATCCGAAGCAATTCCATCTGCCAAAAACTTCCCCTTTTTTGTTGTGAGGAGTACCTCCCCGTCCCAAAACAACAAATGTTCCCGGACATATTTATTTGCCTGCTTCACAAGATACTTTTCATAGACGGGGTCAAATTCCTCGCGGATTTTTTTCAGGGATACCCCCCAAATCGTTCGTAATCCCGTCATGACGTATTCATTGTATCGGTCCCGAGTAGATAACTTTTCCTTTTCCTGTGGCAATTCACCCTTACTGATGGCTTTTAAATATTTGATGTTACTGCGCACATTCCAACTACGTTGCTCTCCGTTGAAAGAGTGTGCAGATGGACCTATGCCCAAATAGTTCTCCCCTTTCCAATAGGCCGAATTGTTTTTAGAGAAAAAGCCAGGTTGACCAAAATTGGATGTTTCGTAATTAATGTAACCCCGTGATTCCAGCAGTTCCACCATAATATGATATTGTTCATGTGCCTGTTCATCACTGACATCGGGAAGAATAGCCTTATCAATGTATCTTTTTAATGCTGTCCTAGGTTCTACCGTTAAGGCATAGGAAGAGATATGGGGAATGTTGAACGAAAGTGCCTTTTCAATATTTTGAACCCAACGTTTATTGTCCATGCCCTGAATACCGTAAATAAGGTCAATGGATACATTGGTAAAATGGTCAAGCGCCCCTTCAACTGACGATACCGCCTGAGCGCCGTCATGTGATCGGTTCATTAACCTTAAATCTTCATCATAAAATGATTGTATTCCAATACTTAACCGATTAATTGGACTTTGGGCCAATGACTCCAGGTATTGGGGAAGCATATCATCTGGGTTGACCTCGATTGTTATCTCAACATTTTCACCCACCGCATAACTCTCGTGCACTGCTGAAATTAGGTATTCAATTTCAGCTACTTTAAGTACTGAAGGGGTACCACCACCTAAATATATGGTTTCAACAACACTGTTATCAAATTCCGATTTTCGAAGTCTTAACTCATGCGCAAGCCCCATGACCATGGCTTCACGCTTACGAAAAACTGTGGAAAAATGAAAATCGCAATAATGGCAAGCTTGCTTGCAAAAGGGAATGTGAAGGTAAATTCCAGCCATCCAATTAACAATTAACAACCTTCAATGAACAATTATTTATTACCAATTCTAGTGGATTTAAGAATGGAAAACATGATTCTTGATAACTCATCTGCTTTTTCAATAATGGTATTCGCCCTATCTGAATCAATATATTTAGAATCCCTCAGAAGGGATAACCAATACTTGGTTTCTAAACTTTCTTTGTATGCAATGGAAATTTTTGAAGAGAAGTCCTTTTTTGAAATTGCCCCATTAGCTTCAGCCACATTTGCACCAATAGAAGTGCCCGAACGCAATAATTGTTTTGATAAGATATACTCCTTTCGTGAAGAGGCAAGTTCCTTGTAAAGTGTAATAATTGCTAAGGCAAATTCATATGATTTCTTTGACAACGGATTCTCTTTCAAGGTCATTGACAATTGTTTATTGTGTATTAATTTTGTGGGCATTCTTCTTTACAAAGGCCTCCCAGCCGGTATAGGTGGTACCCACCTCAAAACGACCTGCATTATAGAAATGGCAAACCGCCGCGGCTAGCCCATCGGTACTGTCCAAATTTTTAGGTAAGGATTTTAAGGCCAGCATGCCTTGAAGCATTTTGGCCACCTGTTCCTTGCTGGCATTGCCATTACCCGTAATGGCCATCTTTATTTTCTTCGGAAGGTATTCAGTTATTGGTATCTGCCGTGAAAGTCCGGCGGCCATGGCAACCCCTTGGGCACGACCCAACTTCAGCATAGACTGGACATTTTTGGCATAAAAAGGGGCTTCAATGGCTATTTCGTCAGGGTGATAGTTATCAATCAATTCAAGTGTTCTTTCAAAAATAAGCTTGAGCTTAAGATAAGGATCATCGTACTTTTTCAGCAGGAGTTCGTTCATTTGAACAAACTGCATCTTTTTATGGACCACTTTAATAATACCGAATCCCATAATTTGGGTTCCAGGGTCAATTCCCAGTATGATTTTCTCCTCTTCCAATTTATTTTTCGGTATCTAATACAATGGGAAGTCGAAATTTGATTTTTACGTTGATTCCCCTCTTATGGGCCGGTATCACCGTTAAATCCCCTAAACGCGAACGTAGTTCGTCTCGAAATCCAGGGACCACTTTTTCAACAGTGGCATTTTCCTCAATTTCGATAATATTTACAAAACCGTCCTCATCAACTTCAAAATCCACAAAGAGCGTATCTTTCAATTTCCCATCCACTTCATAAACCGTATCACTAAAGGCCTTTACAAAACGTTTTAGCATTTCTTTTTCAAAACAACTCCGTTGTTCCACTTTTTGGGCCATTTCGTCGCAGGCTTCAAATAGGGGATATTGATCCACATCATTCCAATCGATGGCCATCAACTCCTGATTTACCATTTTTTGGGTCTGCTCTTCCTTGGACAAAAAGTATTGGCAAGAAGTAAAAATGAGTAGCATCGTCAAGAACCACCATCGTTGCATGCACCGCTAGTTTGGGCTGAAATTACGATATTTTGGAATATTGGTTTATTCCAATTTGAAGTTAACGGGTAAAGAAAAGGGCACTTCCACTACTTCCCCTTTATGTTTGCCAGGTTGCATCTGCGGCAAACGCTGGATAATACGCTCCACTTCATTTTCCAAGAGTGCGTGGGGGCCCCTTTTTTGAATATTGGTGATTTCTCCGTTCTTGTCAATGGTAAACATCACGGCCACCCTTCCTTCCACTCCTAAATCCTGTGCTTCTTTTGGATAATTAAAATGCTTACGGATATGGGTTTGTATCTTCTCCACAAAACACGCTTTTATGTCTGCAGAACCCTCGCAACCGGGAAAAACAGGGACATCTTGGACCAGCATAAATGGAACCTGTTCCGTTATGGCAGTGACATTCAATTCAGTTGATTCCAAGTTTTCCATTTTTTTCTCTTCCATTTCACATGAAGTGTATACCACCATCATTAGAAATAAAGGTAAGAGTGCCAAATATTTGAGCAATCTAACTTGGTTTGATTTTTCTTTTCTTAACATGACTATTCTGTTTTTTAATAGTGTTTTTCTAAAAAATTGATTGACAAAGCTTAGGCTTTTGGTTTGAAAAGCTTCTGAAAGCAGCATCTGATAGTGTGCAGGTTTATCTTCTTTGGCCACTTCGGCATCTGCTATAAATTCATGAAGTTCTACCATTCGCCTCTGATAGAGATACACCAAAGGATTGAACCACATGATAATGCGCATCAACTCAAAAAAGAGCAGGTCCAACGAGTGCCACTGCCTAACATGCACGAGCTCATGGGCCAAAATTTGTGATGCCCTTTTGGACGGAATGGCATCCCCCAAAAACACCTGCTTAAAAAATGAAAAGGCCACCGTACTCTTTTTGACCGTTATCTTGGTGAACCCTTTGTAATATCGCACCTCACCTTTAGATCTTAAATTCTGGATTTGATATAGTTTTCCCAAGAGTGAAAAGGCCATTGTAAGGGCGCCAAGAAGAAAAATCCACTCATAGGTACTGAACCACTCCCAAAACAGCCCCTCATCTGTAATATTCTCGGTCAGGGCCACCTTGCCCAATTGCCCTAAAAATTCAGGATACACCATGGTTTCCGAATCAATTGTGGTCTTTAACGCCTCAATTTTTATCCATGGTAAGACCATCGAAAACACAAACATACCAAGGAGATATACCCTATTCCATTGAAAAAAGGTTTCCCTTTTCAGAAAAAGGTCATAGCCCAATAAAAAAGCCAATTGAAAAGTAATTGCCTCAAGAAGATACTGTATCATTTTTCCTCGTTTTTTATGTTGTTCAAAATCTCTTCAAGTTCTTTAAGACTGATATCGTTTTTCTTCATGAAAAAGGATACCATACTCTGAAAAGACCCTTGAAAATAGCCGTTGACCAATTTGTTGATGGATTGGTTGCTGTAGTCCGATTTTTTTACCAATGGAAAATAGATATGCCCCTTGCCCACCTTTTCATGGTCAACAAAACCCTTATCCTCCAAAATGCGTACAATGGTAGAAACCGTATTATAGGCGGGTTTGGGCTCGGGTAGTTCTTCAATAATGGATGCTACATTGGCTTTTTCAAGTTTCCATAAAATGTGCATTACCTCCTCTTCCGCTTTGGTCAATTGTTTCATTCAACTAACTCTTTAGTTTTACAAGAACAAATATAACTAAATTTTTAGTTTAAACTAATTTTTTAGTTATAAATTGAACTTTCGCAGAAACCCCTGTAACAAAAAGCGGTTACATTTGTCTAATCAGCAAAGCAGTATCATTGTGGACATTGTACTTGTTACCATCGGTTTTATCCTAATGCTTGTGGGCATATTGGGCAGTTTTTTGCCTGTGCTCCCTGGACCCCCAGTCAGTTGGATTGGACTTTTGTTGCTCCACCTTACCAAAGCAGTCCCAGATAATTGGTGGTTTTTGGGTATTACTTTGGCGATTGCCCTTATCGTGACCGTAGTGGATTATATCATTCCGGCAGCTGGGACAAAAAAATTCGGTGGCAGTAAGGCTGGTATGTGGGGAAGTATCATTGGTTTGTTGGTCGCTATTTTCTTCCCCGTTTTAGGTCCTTTAGGTATTATTGTATGGCCATTTGTGGGCGCTTTGGTAGGGGAGCTTTCAAACAATGCCACCGACCAAAAAACGGCTTGGAAAGCTGCCTTTGGTTCTTTTCTTGGATTCCTGACCGGAACCTTCTTAAAATTTTTAATTGCTGTGGTCTATGCGGGTCTTTTTATTTGGAAGGTCGTAGCACATGCCGCCGCCCTCAATCCGTTTTAAGCCTCACTACTCCATCCATTCCACTTTTTCCGTCATGGGTTGACGAACCCCTTCAGAAAGCGTTTGGTCATAATATCCCAAATAGAAAAAGCCCAAACATTGCTCCCCTTCATTAAGGTCAAAAAAAGCATCCATGTATTTGATGAGTCCAGGAGAACTCCAATAACACCCTAAATCCATTTCTGTGCAGCATAGCCACATATTCTGGACGGCCATGGCCGTTGCAGCCAACTCTTCCCATTCTGGCAAACTTTCTTTGGGATCACGTTGCATGCAAATAGCTATGATAGCGCCCGCGCGTGATGTATTTTCAAGAAGTTTTTTTACTTTGATCTGTTTGGGACGCTCCTCAATCTCTTGATATTTATTGGCGAGGAACGTGCCCAACGCTTCCTTGGAATTTCCCAGTAACACCTTAAATCTCCAAGGTTCCGTTTTCCGATGGTTTGGGGCCCAATTGGCCGCCTCCAAAAGCATTTCTATCGTTTCTTTGGAAACCGGTTTGGTATTGTACTGCGCTGGGAATACACTTCTCCTTTTTTTTATAATGTCAAAAAGCATAATTATTTCGTTAAAGGGTCATGGCCAATATGAAAATCACGAATAGGTTTTAGTCCTCAAAAGCTTTACGGATGTTTTTGATATCCGTCATTGTAAAATTCGTGTCAAGCTCATCTTTTGAGGTGTCCAATCCCGTAATTTGGTAGATTTCGCTTATGGACATTTCACAGGTGTCCAAAATCCTCGTATCGTTCGATATTTTTTCAATGTAAGCCAAACGCTGCGAAAGTCGTTTTATCAGTTTTCGTAATTCAAGGGTTTCTCCTCTTAATTCGGGTGATTTCATAGAGCCGTTTTTGTAAAAATAACACAGAACTTTTATACTTGGCCGCTTCGTCACCAATAAATTCAACCCTTACAAAACAGCTGCCCTTATTGCTCGTACTGCTGTCCATAATGTTTATAAAATCTCAATCTTTAACCCTACTTTTGACGTTACGAAAACGTTTTCATAATGCAGTCTAACCACTCTTTTTTTTTCGGGGAGCACCAACTGACCGCAAAAAAGGCCATAGCCATTGCAAGGGATGAGCTTAGTGGAATACTTACCGAACCCACACAAACTTCAATTATGAAGAGCGCAACACATGTGGCGCACATGGTAGAAAAAGGGGAGCCCGTTTATGGCATCAATACAGGATTTGGCCCGCTATGCACCACCTCTATCTCTAAGGAAGAGACCAAAACACTACAATCCAACATTCTAAAGAGCCATAGCGTAGGGGTGGGAGAACCCATTGAAACAGAATTGGCCAAGCTTATGATGATTCTTAAGGTACAAGCTTTGGCAAAAGGACACTCCGGAATTCGCCTGTCCACCCTAAATCGAATTCTTTGGCATATTGAACAGGATGCCATACCCCTGGTACCCCGTCAAGGTTCGGTAGGTGCCTCGGGGGATTTGGCACCACTGGCCCATTTGTTTCTCCCATTGTTGGGATTGGGCAAAGTGGAGTTTGAGGGCCATAGCATATCAACATCCCAGCTTTTTGAAAAAACGGGCCTTGCGCCCATTGAACTCGGACCAAAAGAAGGGTTGGCACTCATCAACGGCACCCAGTTCATTCTGGCACACGCCATTAAAGTTTTGGAGAAAATGCACAACTGCCTTATACAGGCCGATATTATTGGGGCTATGATGTTGGAGGGCTTGCAAGGTTCCATAAGTCCATTTAATGAGCAACTGCACCAACTTCGTCCTTTTAAGGGAAATCAACATGTGGCGGGTCGTATACAAACTCTTTTAAAAGGTTCTGAAATCCTTGAGGACCATATGGATTGTGACCGGGTGCAAGACCCTTATTCCTTGCGCTGCATTCCTCAGGTTCACGGGGCATCCAGAAACACTTGGCTGCACCTTAAGGAATTGGTGGAGATTGAATTGAACGCTGTTACCGACAACCCCGTAATTATTGATGAAAACCAAGCCATTAGCGGAGGTAATTTTCATGGACAGCCATTGGCCATGGCCTTGGATTATGCGGCCTTGGCATGTTCCGAATTGGGTAATATTTCCGATAGGCGTATCTATCTCGCGCTGGAGGGCGGCCATGGGGTTCCACAATTGTTGATGAAGGATACGGGCATCAATTCTGGCTACATGATCCTTCAATACACCTCAGCCGCATTGGCCAGTGAAAACAAGACCCTATGTTATCCGGCGAGCGCAGACAGTATTCCAACTTCATTGGGACAGGAAGATCACGTAAGCATGGGATCCATTAGTGGCAGAAAAGCCTTAAGGATCATAAGCAATGTTGAAAAAATCTTGGCCATTGAGCTCTTAACTTCCGCCCAGGCCTTTGAATTTAGAAAACCGCTGAAGTCCGGG
This sequence comes from Bacteroidota bacterium, assembly GCA_039184365.1. Taxonomy (GTDB): domain Bacteria; phylum Bacteroidota; class Bacteroidia; order Flavobacteriales; family Flavobacteriaceae; genus Croceivirga. Next base: position 28,435 of record JBCDBE010000009.1, read on the forward strand.
TTATTATTGGATAAAGTACATCAACACCTCAGGTCCAAAGTATCTTTTGCTGACCAAGACCGGGTGTTTGCAGATGACATTGAAGTCGCTTTGAGCATGATCCAAAGCGGCGAAATTCCACAGTTGATTGACCGGACCATGCTAGAAAACAATATCACCTGGGGTACATTGCACCGGGAAGCTTTTGAAAGGTTTTAATATGGAAAAAACACTTATTGGCCCCTTTACCCAATTGCTTCCCTTATCAGGATTGCCTCTAAAGGGAGCCCTGAAGGACGAAGCGCTACAGATTATTCCAAACGCCGCGATTTTGGTCTCAGCAGGGAACATCCTACAAATTGGTTTTTTCGATGATTTAAAAAAAGAAACTGATACCATTATAGATATGGAAGGTGATTCGGTGTGTTTGCCAGGCTTTATAGATGCCCATACCCATATCTGTTTTGGAGGCTCCCGTGCCAAGGACTATGCGATGCGCAATGCGGGCAAAACGTATTTGGAGATTGCAAAAGCTGGGGGTGGTATTTGGGATACGGTGACCAAAACAAGACTGGCTACGGAAGAAGAATTGCTACAGGGCATTGTGCAACACAGCAAAGTCCATTTGAAAAATGGAATTACCACACTGGAGATAAAAAGTGGTTATGGATTGTCCGTTGATGAAGAACTAAAAATGCTCAGGGCCATAGGCAAGGCCTCAGAGGTGGTTGCCCAAGATATTATACCGACTTGCTTGGCCGCCCATATGGTGCCTAAAGACTGGAATGGGACACCAACATCCTATTTGGAAGAAATGTCAAATCGACTCTTCCCTTTATTGAAATCGGAAAATCTGGCCAATAGAATCGATGCCTTTATTGAAGAAAGTGCATTTTCAGCGGAAGAAGTTGCACCTTATTTTAAGACAGCAAAAAATTACGGGTTCGACATTACGGTCCATGCCGATCAGTTTACCACAGGTGGCAGTCAAGTAGCTATCGAACATGCAGCCATAAGCGCCGACCATCTTGAAGCAAGTGGCGAAAAAGAGATTGCACGTTTGGCAAAAAGCGATACCATTTCAATTGCTCTTCCAGGGGCTTCCATAGGTTTGGGTTGTAATTTTACCCCGGCACGAAAGATTCTAGATCAAGGGGGAGCATTGGCCATTGCGAGCGACCACAATCCTGGTTCCGCTCCAATGGGAGATCTGTTGACACAAGCCAGTATTTTGGGCACTTTTGAAAAGCTATCGAATGCCGAGGTATTGTCCGGAGTCACCATTAGAGCGGCAAAAGCCCTGAACTTGAACGACAGGGGTTGTTTGGAAGCAGGCAAAGTCGCTGATTTTGTGGTATTCCCCACCAACAATTATCAAGAAATCACCTACCACCAAGGCCAATTGAAACCATCCATGGTTTTTAAAAATGGGAAACATATAGCGCCTCCCCTTGGTTGAGCGGAGGATTCACCCCCGCTTTCTTAAAAATGGGCGTCAAAAAAGTACGTATGAACAAGCAAAAAGACATTAAACAACTTATCCTTCAAGGCATTCCAAAAGATTTACCCCCTAAACGCCCCTATCCCCAAGGTGGAAATCCTGCTCCCAAACGGAAGGATATTCTTTCAAAGAAAGAGAAAAAACTAGCAATCCGTAATGCCCTGCGGTACTTCCCAAAAACATGGCATAAAGAGCTGTCCCATGAATTTGCACAAGAATTAAGGGAATACGGTCGCATCTATATGTATCGTTTCAAACCGGAATATGCCATGTATGCAAGACCCATTGAAGCATATCCCGCTAGAACGCAACAAGCTGCCGCCATTATGCTTATGATCCAAAACAATTTAGATCCAGCAGTGGCCCAACATCCTGAGGAATTGATCACCTACGGGGGCAATGGGGCGGTATTTCAAAATTGGGCACAATACCTGCTCACCATGCAATATTTGGCAGAAATGACCGAGGATCAAACCTTGCATATGTATTCAGGACACCCTATGGGACTTTTCCCCTCCACCAAAGCGGCACCAAGGGTAGTGGTGACCAACGGTATGATGATTCCCAATTACTCCAAACCCGATGACTGGGAAAAATACAATGCCCTCGGAGTTACCCAATACGGTCAGATGACGGCCGGTTCCTACATGTACATTGGCCCACAAGGTATTGTCCACGGCACTACCATAACGGTAATGAACGCTTTTAGAAACGTGCTAAAAAAAGGGGAGTCCACAGCCGGTAAACTGTTTTTGACGGCTGGATTGGGAGGGATGAGCGGGGCCCAACCAAAGGCAGGTACCATTGCCCAGTGTATTACGGTTTGTGCCGAAGTGAATCCCAACGCCGCTCAAAAGCGTTATGAACAGGGGTGGGTGGATGAGTTGATTGGCACTATGGACGACTTGATCCTTCGTGTTAAAAGGGCCGTAGCACAAAGGGAAGTGGTTTCCATCGCCTTTATTGGAAACGTTGTCGACGTTTGGGAACAATTTCACAAGGAAAACATTTTTGTGCATCTCGGTTCCGATCAGACCTCATTACACAATCCATGGGCTGGAGGTTACTACCCTGTCGGCCTGGGTTTTGAGGAGGCCAACCAACTTATGGTCGATGACCCTAAAAGATTTAAAGAAGAAGTACAGGAGTCTTTGCGAAGACAGGTAGACGCCATTAATACACATGCTGCCAGAGGCACCTATTTTTTTGATTATGGGAATGCCTTTTTACTGGAGGCCTCCCGGGCCGGAGCGGATATCAAAACTCCAAACGACATGGATTTTAAGTATCCTTCCTATGTGCAGGATATCTTGGGACCTATGTGTTTTGACTATGGGTTTGGCCCCTTTCGATGGGTCTGTACTTCTGGAAATCCTGACGACCTCAAAAAAACGGATGACATTGCCTTGGCCGTTATGAAAGAAATCAAGTACGTGGCACCTGAAGAAATTCAACAGCAGATGCAGGACAATATTTCCTGGATTGAGCAAGCGCAAGAAAACAAACTGGTTGTGGGGTCCCAAGCCAGAATACTCTATGCAGATGCGGAAGGCCGCATGAAAATTGCAAAAGCTTTTAACCAAGCCATTGCAAAAGGTGCTATTTCGGCACCTATTGTCCTAGGTCGGGACCATCATGATGTCAGTGGAACGGATTCCCCATTTCGAGAAACCAGTAACATCTATGATGGGAGTCAATTTACTTCAGATATGGCCATACATAATGTGATTGGTGATAGTTTTAGGGGTGCGACCTGGGTTTCGATACATAATGGTGGAGGCGTTGGCTGGGGTGAGGTCATCAACGGAGGGTTTGGTATGCTCCTGGATGGTTCTGAAGCGGCTTCTTCCCGATTGAAACAACTATTGTTCTACGATGTCAACAATGGTATTGCCCGCCGAAGTTGGGCCAGAAATAAAGAAGCCCTTTTTGCCATAAAACGTGAAATGGAGCGGACACCACAACTAAAAGTTACTTTACCACATTTAGTGGATGACAAGCTTTTGGATGCTGTAATTTAGTCACATGGCCAAGTATCATTCCCCTCAAAAGAAAAACTGGTCCGGGCGTAAGTCCAAGGATGCGCTGTATTTACATGAAAAAATACAATGCCTGCCCATTGATCAACTTCCAACCACCAAAAACCAATTCGCAATTTTGGGATACCAATGTGATGAGGGTGTGCGTCTCAACCAAGGCCGGATTGGTGCCAAAGAGGGCCCGGAGTCCATTCGGAAAGCCTTGGGGAAAATGCCGAATCATCTTTCTTCCCTGCAAAAACTAATCGATGCTGGGGATATACGCTATGAAAGAGGGAAGCTTGAAAACGTTCAGGACCTTTTGTCGGAGCAAGTCGCTGAATTACTTTCCAAAAAGGCCTTTCCAATACTTATCGGTGGAGGGCATGATATGGCCCATGGCCACTATAACGGTATCAAAAAATACCTGTCGTCCCAAAATAAAAGATCTTCGGTCGGTATCATTAATTTTGATGCCCATTTTGATCTTCGTTCAGATGATGATGGCCCTAATTCAGGAACGCCTTTCTCCCAAATTGCCAATGAAAATGAACCCTTTCACTATCTGTGCTTAGGTATTCGTAAAGATGCCAATGATCGAGCGCTTTTTCAAACAGCATCAAAATTGAATGTGACCTACGTGCTGCAAAACACGTTTAGAATTCAATTTGTAAAAGAAATTAATACGTGGATCAGGGCGTTTATGGAAAAAGTGGATTATGTATATGTAACCATTGATTTGGATGGATTTTCTTCGGCCTACGCTCCTGGGGTAAGTGCTTCCTCTCCCTTGGGCTTTTCTCCAGATGTAGTTTTGGAAAGTTTGGAGACCATTACGGCTTCGGGAAAACTGATCAGTATGGACATAGCGGAAATGAATCCGAAATATGATGTGGACGGCCTTACTGCAAAATTGGGTGCTTCCCTAATTCATCAGATCATCCAGTCTGAATTTCCTTAATAAAAAAAGCCTTCAATCCCGATATGATCAGGAGGAAAGCCTTTCATTGGTTATCGCCTTAAGGCGTAACACGATCCGCTCAAAGCGGAAACAACACAACGGTGCAAAGATATATAAAGAATCTATTTAACGATGATTTTCCCAAATTAAAGCCGCAGCACCGCAAATAGCAGCAGTTTTGCCTTCCATTCCCGACTCCAATATTTTTACTTTGCCCCGATACACCTGTAATAAAAACTGGTCGAGGTAGTTCTCCAAGGGTTCCAATATCCATTTACCACTATTGACAAGGCCACCCATTAAGATAAAAGCCTCGGGTTGGGTAAAAGCTGTAAAATTGGCCAACGCCTGTGCCATAATTTTAGCCGTATAATCAAAGGCTTTTATCGCAATTAAATCTCCTTCTTCAGCGGCCTGGGTAATCTCTTCGCCATGAAGGTCGTTATATGCGACACTTCTAAATCGACTTTCATCCATGTAGTGGCTTTGCATGTAGAGAATGGTTCTTTTCAATCCTGTTGCGGAAACGTAAGCTTCCAAGCCCCCTTCGACCCCTAAGCCTGTCAATCTTCCATCACCAATGGTCATATCTACATGACCTAATTCCCCTGCAAACCCATCATACCCATCAATCAACTGCCCATTGGCGACAATCCCGGCACCAAAACCGGTACCTAGGGTAATGGCAATGAAATCGGTCATTTCCCTTCCCCGCCCAAAAAGGAGTTCCCCCAAAGCGGCGGCACTGGCGTCGTTCATAATACGCATGGGCATTTCCCATTTCTTTTTAAATTCCTCAAGAAGGGGAACGGTCCCCTTCCAAGCTAGATTTGCCGCATTTTCAATGGTACCCCGTTTGCTGGAAGCGTTAGGGGCCCCAATTCCGCAACCAAGGATAGTAGGGGTAAAATCCAGTGAAGCAATTAATTCATCACATAGCGATTTGACTTTTTCCAAATAATCATCCAATTTGGGATACTCCCTAGTACGAAAAAAAGTTTGGTTTAGGCATTTTCCATTTCCATCGACCAAGCCGATTTTCGTTTTTGTGCCCCCAATATCGATTCCTACGACCAAATCCATAGTTGTTGTGATAAAGATTTGCTTAAAGATAATCCATCCCGAGTTTTTTCAACCTATTTGAACACAATTCTCTGCTATGACTTTTCTGAATGTATTGCTTCCTGCATAAGCCAACGGATTCTCTTAAAAGAAAGTAGCTTTTTTCAAGGGAAACCCGGTTCCAATTTCAAAATACTTGGGAATAAAATTACATTTGGATGTTTATAAAAAAGTTATGCCTCTGTTACGATTGACCCCACTTCATTTCTTAGCCATCTATACTTGCTTGAGTCTTTTTTGTTTTTCATGCAAGAAGAAGACAAAAGAGGATATGTTCGTGAAGGAGCGGTCAACGCTCATTTCCGTACTGGTCAAAAAACCGGACAGCCTGGAGACTCCCAATGGAATGGTTTGGATACCTGGTGGCATTTTCGGGCAAGGCGCCGTATCCTCGGATTCCTTTGCCATGAACCATGAGCGCCCGCAACATACCGTTGCAGTTGATGGTTTCTTTATGGACATTACCGAGGTGACCAATGCCGAATATGCTCGATTTGTAGCAGAAACAGGATACCTAACCATTGCGGAACGGTCCCTTGATTGGGAAGAAATAAAGAAACAACTCCCTCCCAATACCCCAAAACCGCATGACTCCGTGATGCAACCTGGATCACTGCTTTTTAAGGTACCGGAATCCCCGGTGACCAATTTCAATGACTACTCACAATGGTGGGAATGGAAAGTGGGTGCGAATTGGAAACATCCCCAAGGACCCAAGAGTAATATCAAGGGAAAGGAAAACTATCCAGTGACACATATTGCCTATGAAGATGCGATGGCCTATTGCAAGTGGGCCGGTCGACGTTTGCCTACTGAGGCCGAATGGGAACTTGCCGCCAGGGGAGGACTATCAGGATCCATTTTTCCATGGGGCAACGATGCGAAAATCCTTAACCAGCACGCCAACACCTTTAGCGGAACTTTCCCTATGCAAAACGACCTTAAAGATGGTTTTGGCAACAAAGCACCGGTAGGTTCCTACCCCACGAATGGATACGGTCTTTATGATATGGTTGGAAATGTGTGGGAGTGGACCCAAGATTGGTACCATGTAGACTACTATCAGAAACGAGCGGCCACCAATGATACCATAAAAAATCCAGGGGGACCTCAATCTGCACGAAATCCATACAATCCATATATACAGGAAAAAGTCATCAAAGGAGGCTCTTTTCTGTGTAATGCCAATTATTGTGCCAGCTATCGCGTTTCGGCAAGGATGGCCAATTCGCTTGATTCGGGGCAAGAGCATTTGGGGTTTAGAACGGTGATAGCGGTCAATAAGAAATAAGAAGAAAAATAATAACCATCATTCTAAACGGACCTGATAGTAACAAATTGGAAACTTTGATTTTGACCGTGGCCCCATTAGTCGTAGAATTTTTGTTAAACGCCTTGCGATTGGATAGTTGTAAAACGCAACTTCTTACCCTGCGTGCAAAGCGCACCTTTAGATGAATCCAACATCATAAAAAGTGTTCATCAATTGTATTCAAATCCCACGGAATTGTGATTAACTTATTTTAGTTTTTTATCTTTCCAATTACTTCACCAACACATCCATTTTCCTGTTGGTGGCTTTCAGATGGGTTAAGAATACCATCCATGTTGCTGTCAGCATAATTACTGGCAAGCCATTTAGAGGATTAGAACTATTTGCAACTATAATATTTTCAAATTGCTCTTTTCATCAACCCTGTCAAAAATGAAATTGGTAATGAAGCACCTGACAATAAATTACAAAGGGCGTAATTATGCACCACTGCTTGCCTCCCTTCTACTGGCGATGGTAATGGGCTGTAACCAAAAACCAAACGATCAAGTGCCCTGGTCACTCCTTTTTGACGGGGAGACCCTGAAAGGATGGGCACAAAAAGGAGGGAACGCCCAATATGGGGTTAGGGATGGCAGTATTGTAGGAACCACGGTTTACAATACCCCCAATTCCTTTTTGACCTCGGAAAAGATGTACGATGATTTTATTTTGGAATTGGAATACAAAGTAAACCCTACCATGAACTCCGGCATACAGATACGTAGCAATAGTTTTCCACATTATCGGGAGGGGAGGGTGCATGGCTATCAAGTAGAAATTGACCCCTCTGAACGTGCTTGGAGCGGGGGCATTTACGATGAGGCCCGAAGAGGCTGGCTCTTTCCGCTGGACGAACATCCAGAGGCACGGAAAGCCTTTAAACAGAACGAATGGAACCACTATCGCATTGAGGCCCTTGGTGATACGCTTAAAACATGGGTCAATAACATCCCAGCAGCGCATTTGATCGATGATAAAACATCACGTGGTTTTATTGCCCTCCAAGTGCACAGCATTGGCGATGACCAAAAAGAAGGCACTGAAATTATGTGGAGGAATATCAAAATTTTGACCGATAGCCTCCACAACTATTCCAAAGTCTCACCAATACGACCCATCACCACTAAAAACCAGCTTACCATTGATGAAAAAAAGAACGGCTGGAAATTACTCTGGGATGGCGAGACTACCGAAGAATGGCGCGGCGCGCGGCTTGACACTTTTCCGGACAAGGGCTGGGTAATGGAAAATGGGGAATTGACCGTGCTGTCCAGTGGTGGTGCCGAGGCTGCTGCAGGAGGCGATATTGTGACCATTGCCACCTACGGTGATTTTGAACTAAAAGTCGATTTTAAATTGACCGAGGGGGCAAACAGCGGCATCAAATATTATGTGGATACCGATTTAAATATGGGTCCTGGTTCTTCCATTGGACTAGAATACCAAATTTTGGATGACGCGCGACATCCTGATGGCAAACTGGGCAGCCATGAAGGGAGTCGAACCTTGGCCTCATTGTACGATTTGATCCAAGCCGACCCGAACAAACCCGTACATCCTATTGGCACGTGGAATTCGGCCTATATTCTGTCCAAGGACAATTACGTGGAACATTGGCTGAACGGTGTAAAAGTGCTAGCATATGAGCGAAAAAGCGAGGCCTATAGAAAACTTGTTTCCGAAAGCAAATATGAAAAATGGCCAAATTTCGGAGAGGGAGAAAACGGGCATATCCTCTTACAGGACCATGGGGATCGGGTGAGCTTTAAGAACATCAAAATACGACCAATAACCAAAGAAGAATAATCATGACTTCGAGAAGGGATTTCATTAAAAAAACAACGGCCAGCACGGCCGCAATGACATTGGGTGGCATGATGTTGCCCCATATGGCCAATGCCAAGATATTGGGTGCCAACGAACTGATCAACTGCGCTGTCATTGGGGTACGAAGTCGCGCCAAGGCACACGTTATGGCTATTCATCGTGCCCCCAATGCCAAAGTATTGTACAATTGTGATGTTGACGATATTATCATTGAGAACCACAACACCTGGTGCCAAATGAACATCGGGTATGTGCCCAAGGTTGAAAAGGATTTTCGAAAAATCTTGGAGGATAAGGATGTGGATGCCGTGTTCATTGCCACCCCGGAGCATTGGCACGCTCCCATGGCCATTATGGCCCTACAGGCCGGCAAACATGTCTATGTGGAAAAGCCTTGTAGCCACAATCCCCATGAAAACGAACTCTTGGTGGCCGCACAGAAAAAATATGGTAAAAAGGTACAGATGGGCAACCAACAACGATCGTCAAGGACAACGGCCATGGCCATTGACGATATTGGAAATGGAATCATCGGAGAAGTGTTTAAGGGCGAGGCCTACTACTCCAACAATCGCTTCTCGATTGGTAAAGGTCAAACCGTTGAAGTTCCGAGTACGTTGGATTGGGAACTATGGCAAGGACCGGCCCCTAGGGAAGATTATCGCGATAATATCCACCCGTACAATTGGCATTGGTTTAGAAACTGGGGCACGGGAGAAATACACAATAATGGCACCCATGAAATCGACATATGCCGATGGGCTTTAGGCGTCGACCTACCTGAAACCGTAACCTCGTTTGGTGGAAAATATACTTACGATGACGACTGGGAATTTGTGGATAACCAACAGGTGACCTATACGTTTCCCAGCAACAAATTAATCACATGGTCAGGTCATAGCAGGGTAATCATGAAACCGGAACGGCCCGGAAGGGGTGCAACCATCTATGGTAGCCAGGGTACCATTGAATTGAGCAGGGAATCCTACCGATTGTATGATTTAGGGGGAAATCCCATCAAGTTTGAATTTGAGCAGGGCCAGCAGAGTGGTTCCACCAATACCGTGGGGATGGGTGGTCTTGATGTGGATCATGTCAGCAATTTCTTCAATGCCATACGAAAAGGTGATTCCTTGAATGCAGACATCAACGATGCGAACATTTCCACCATGCTTTGTCATTTAGGCAATATGGCACAGGATGCCGGGCAGACCCTCAAGGTGGATACGAAAACCGGTAGGGTCTTGAATAATGAAAAGGCTATGGAGCATTGGAAACGGGAGTATGAAAAGGGATGGGAGCCCAAGTTATAAGGAATGAAGCGAAGGGATTTTGTCAAGAAAAGTCTAGCAACCTCTGCAACCTTGTATGGCACCTCCGTTTTGGGGTTTGGAAAAATCAAGGGAGCCAATGATACCATCAATATCGGAATCATCGGTACGGGAGACCGTGGGGGCGGATTAATTCCCATTATTAACCAAATCCCGAATCTAAGGGTTGCGGCCTGTTGCGATATTATTCCGTTTCGATTGAAGGAAGCCCTATCCAAGGTAGAGTGGGAAGTCAAGGGCTATTCCGACTACCAAAAACTATTGGAAGACAAAGATGTGGATGCCGTGCTTGTCGCCACCCCTTTCCATACGCACGCCCAAATAGCCATTGATGCCTTGGATACCGGCAAGCATGTCTATTGTGAAAAAACCTTGGCCAAAGGCTATGACGGTATCGCCCGATTAGTGAAAATGGCCGAAGCATCGAACACGATTTTCCAAACCGGCCACCAATACCATAGTTCTCGATTGTATACCCACATTGCGGAACAAATCATGCAGGGAAAGATTGGTACAATCACTGCTATTGATTGCCAATGGAACCGCAACGGCAATTGGCGTCGCCCTGTCCCCGACCCCAAATGGGAACGCCTTATCAACTGGCGGATGTACCGGGAATACTCCGGCGGACTGTTGGCTGAGCTCTGCTCGCACCAACTGGATTTTGTCAATTGGGTGTTGGAGGACATACCAGAAAAAGTCATGGGTATAGGCGGCATCGATTATTGGAAGGATGGCCGCGAGACCTATGACAACATCCATCTCATTTATAGCTACCCAAAAGGGATAAAAGCTACGTTTTCCTGTCTTACAAGTAACGCCATGGACGATTACAAAATCAAGGTCTTGGGAGATCAGGGAAGTTACATTCTGGACTACGTTAAGGCGTGGTATTATCCAGAACCCAATGGTCAAAAAGAATTGGGAGAAGTGGATGGGGTTGCTGGTGCTACGGTGAATTGGGAGCAAGGCAAGGGCATTCCGGTTGACGTTTCCCATGAAGACCCAAGCCTACAGGCCCTTATTGATTTTAGGGACAGTATTTTCAACAACAAGCCTCCCATTTCGGATATCCATAGTGGTGCCAAGGCCGCTCGCTGTGTTCAACTGGGACTGGATGCCATGTACAGGAACGAGATTGTGGAGTGGGATTCTAGCTTTCCCAAATACTAAAAAACCCTATATGTTACCATTGAGGGTTTCGGTTGAGGCCTGGACGGGTCCCAAACTTTGATTTTATACATCTGAAAAACAATTACTTATATGCTAATTTTCTTGAATGGTAACCGAATTGGCAACCTAGAAAGCCTAAAAATTAAAAGAACATCATTTGATTATAAAGATAGATAAATTTCATTCCCTTTGTCATTATTTTATGCCCGTATCTTGAATTGAATATACCTTGGCGCATTTCTTATTATTTAAGGTCTTGGCACTAAGATTGTCAGGTCTGCGTATTCATTTCCGGGAACAAAGGCATCACAACCTATAGGGCTGTAGACCATACCATTGGCAAAATCAGAACCTCCAATATTAGACCAGGGTTATCTGGATCAAAAAAAATTCGCCCCAACAGAGAAATTATCAATCTTTGGGTAAGCTTTAAATGTCAAACTGAACTCCCCTTGGGCAGATTCATCCAAAATACCGTCCAGGGTTTCAATTGAAATATCCCCGGCAAAGAGAACATTTTCAAAAGCAACAATTCTGATAGTGGCATTTGACACGGGCTCATTGTTATCTGAATACAGAACCTGTCCTTGGAAAACAGTCGGTTGAACCTGTGGCTTCTCGATTTCATTGTCATCCGATTTACAACCAGAAAACACTAATGAAACGACAAATGCAATAGTAAAAATATGTTTATATCCAGACGTTTTCAAAACAATTAATTGGGCTCTGGCCGTGGCACCACTATGGTCAGGTCTGTATATTCATTTCCTGGGACAAAGTCATCGCAACCAACGGGGCTGCAAACCATGCCATTGGCAAAATCAGAACCACCTATAATCAGGCCAGGGTTTTCCTCATCAAAAAAGTCTACTCCAATAAAAAAATAATCAATCTCCGGGTCTGCATTAAATGAGATATCAAACTCACCCTGAGACGCAGCGTCAAGCATAACATCATTAAACTCAATGGTGATGTCACCAGCGAATAATACACTTTCACGCCCGGCTATAAAAAATGAGGCATTAGAGACAGGTTCATTGGTGTCCGAATACAAAACCCTACCCTGAAAAACCGTTGGCTCAGCTTTTGGCTCTTGGACTTCATTATCATCAGAATCACAACTGATAATACCAACAATTAAAGTCACTGAAACAATGAAACTTATATGTACGTTCCTTAGCACCTTAACTAATTTGCAAGTCTAGGAATTGAAATAATTAGGTCTTCATGAGAATTGCCTTGTTGGTAATTTTAACAATCAGTTGGCGAACAAGACATACCATTGGCAGGTCCTACAGCCCCAATAATCATATCATCTTCATCAAACAGTATAACACTGAAACTAAAATTATCTATAGCCGAAATTGGTTGAAAAGTAACGGAAAAACTACCCTGAGAACCTTCATCGAGCATAACATCAATAGTTTCCAAAGAATCATCTCCTGAAAATAGTACGTTTTTAAATGCCACAATCGTTAATAAAGCACCAGAAACAGGAGTCTCGTCATCATCATGTACCAATGTTCCCTGAAATGAAGTGGCTAACACGATACTTTCTGAGGGCTCACTATCATCCGTTGCACAGCCAGAAAGAATGACATACACCATCAATGATACAATGAAGACCGGTTTGTATTCAAATACCTTCAAAACGATCAATTGGCCTCTGGTCTTGGCACCAAAATGGTCAGGTCTGTGTATTCATTTCCTGGGACAAAGTCATCGCAACCAATCGGGTCGCAGACCATACCGTTGGCAATATTAGAACCACCTATAATCAAATCTGGAACTTCTTCGTCGAAAAAATTTACTTCAACGGAGAAATAATCAATCCTTGGGTCAGAACTAAAGGTAATGTTAAACTCGCCTTGGGAATTATCACTTAACATCACACTTTTGGATTCAATTATTACATCACCGGCAAACAGTTCATTTTCACTTGCAGTTACCCAAAGTGTTGTGTTAGTGACCGGTTCGTTTGTGTCTGAATACAACACCCTGCCTTGGAAAAGGGTTGGCTGGGCTTGTGGCTCCTCAACTTCATTGTCATCGGATTGGCATCCCGTAAAAAGACAAGTACTTAAAATAATCAAATAGCCTATATTTTTCATAGCAGTTAATTATTCGATAATGATTTTTTTCGTCTCAATCTTACCGTTAATATCTAAAGTTAGGATATAAATTCCATTGGGCAATGTAGATACATCAAAGGCATGCGCATGGTTTCCTTCTTTTTGGCTTCCCGAAAACAACTTTAACGCTCTACTTCCGTTGAGGGAATAGAGCTCAATACCTACAGCACTATTAACAGTTAATTGATAATTCAGGCCTAGGGTATTACGGGTAGGGTTTGGCCATATAAGACTTGACTCTGTATTTTCATCAAGGTACGAGTTAATATCTGCCACTAGCTTATTTCCACCACCAGGTCTTGGGGTAGTGCCCGAGGAACCACCGCCACAGTACTGACTATTGTTTTGGCTGAAAATGGTGAATCCTTTCGTCCTAACTGATTTTCTGGTTCCCAGACCAGTCGCAAAGGAACGTTCCAACTTGACTGAATATACGCCAGGGGGCCAATTGGAATTCATGATGAGCATATCCCCCGTAAGGGTAAGGGAACGCGGGCCGGTAACCCGCCACGTATGGCGATATAGATTGGTGTCGTCGGCTTCGCTTCCATTGGTAACCGTTAAGGTTCTGTCCGTCCCATATTGACAGGTCCAATAATAATTCGTGTTAAAATTCGGTGTAGGCGGGGTTTGGGGCATCGGTGTTTCTGTGCATGTATTAGTTGCTAAACTAAGCCCCAATTCATCCCTTAACATGTTTCTAAACGGAACACCGATATCAACTGCCCTAATATGCCTGGTATTCAACGTCTGATTGCCATACACGGCATCAAAGGGAATCCAGTTGTTGGCGTCCATCGTAGCCTCGGACCGCATCAACTGTGATTGTGTGCTTACAGAGCCCGTGGACGCCAAACTACTATACAGGGGAATAAAGCAAAAACGGCTATGGTCCACATCGACCGAAATTTCATTTGGGAGTTGACTGGTATATATGTTGATGTCTTCAAAACCACCGGGAATAACATCATAGTTACGGTTGCTGTTATGCCTGCTTTTCATGGAACCTATTCCCAATCCCGTGAACACAAGATCACTGACCACATCATTTGTACCTATCTGATTGCTCCATACTTGAAAATCTATACCGGCGATACTGAACCAGCCAGATCCGTCCAAAATCTTGTCGCCGTCATCAGGGATGAGACCTGGTTCACCAACAGACGCATCCAAAGCCCCATTGGTCAAAGCAATGTTTTGAATACCACCCTGGCGGGGGAAACCCAATCGGTTCAGTTCGGATTGAAGTATATTAAAATCTGGGTGTGGCGTGGTACCGTCATTGATAATCAACAGTTGTCTAGCGGCCTCGCTCCTAAAGTACTCCATGGCTTCCTCAATTTCTTCAGTTCCCATTCCGAAGACCTGTCTTGGCCAGTTCTCCTCGGCATCAATAAGCATCTTTTGAAAACCTATTGGAGCATTGGCACCCTTATGTGGGGCATCAAAGCTGATGTAGTGGCTTATGTTATGAGTAATATTACGTAGCTCCAAATTTCTGATGGCAATACGCCCAACCAGTCCGCCCATGCTTTCACCAATTAAGGCGATGTCCTCATTACCTACTTTTAGATTATTGATGGTCTGTATAAAATCTTCTATAAAACCGGCATTTTCCAAAATATCGCGTCCACCGTCCCTGAGGTTGACATAGACCATGTCATACCCATTGGCCCTGAAAATCTCTTCGATTTGGGAACTGTTATCGTTATAGTTTGCACGTAAAGTATTCTGAAAACGCTCGTTCAAGGCATCAAAGCCTTCGATGACAATGACCGGGCGATCAAAAACCTGATCGCACCCACCATAGACTTCTCCATAAACTTGTGAAATAGGCGAGGCACTTTTCGCGTTCATAGCACTTTCGCTATTGATCTCCATTTTACTATTGGCCGTTTGGCCGTCTGATGAAATGATAAAGTCCGGTTCTTCATCATCAATGGTCATCACTTCGAACATGGAATAGGCTATAAAGGCCCTATTTTTCAATTGAAACTTTACCGCAATGATTTTTTCTCCTGGAGAATCATAGGCAATATCAAAGGTACTGTTGGCACCGATGGCCCTGTAACCGTTCCCATCGTAAAAATCTACGGATACCGATTCAACGCGATTGGTGTTCTGAATGTTAAAAAGCTGTGGGAGCACCTCAAAATGTACGTTTCCGGAGAATACCCTCTTCTTTAGGGCTGCGGCAATGAATATATTGTATTTGGCATAATCGTCATCATTTTCAATACCATTGCGTAGCTTCCTCAGGTTTTCTTCGATTTCCAATGAATCCAAATATTCTCCCTTTGCTTGAACAATGCCCAAGGGAATTGTGTTGTCCAATTGTAGATATTGTTGCTTAATGTCCTTGAACCTTGGTTTAGAAAGCCTCTTGGTATTTTTAAGGTCGGATTGTCGAAGACCTCTGTAAATCCTTTTGAATGTTTTAGGTTTTAAAATAGTAAATCCATCCTCTCCAGAACCCTTGAAATCAAAATAATCAGATAATAGGTCCTGTGACAGAAATCCTTTGTTCAAGAGGTATTTAGTGTCGATGGTTTTTTTATCAATGCTGTCCAGCTTGGCCTCGTAGGCCTCTAGGGCATCGTTTAAGTAGTCTCCGTTGCTTTGTTGGGCATGTAAAAAGGTTTGCAGAATGACAAGAGAAAAGAGTAAAAGTTTTTTCATAGTTGTGTTTTGTTAAATGGTTAATGCTTCTTAAACAGATTTAAAATTAGACTGTAGGCTCTAGAACCCTTTGAAGATTTTCCTTAAAAAAACTATGGTTTTTCTTTAAGTAAACGGATTTTAACCTTTTAGAAACAACTCCTAAACATCATCTTTAAATGATTTCAATGTTTTGTGTCTGGTAGTGCATGATAGTTTTGTCGTTTTATATGAATTTATAAATAGTAAGTGCATACATTTATGATGAAGAAGGGGCCTAAGGAAAATTTTGGGATATAATAGTTTAGTAGGTAGATCGACTAAATAAAGCCATAGTTTCTAGACATATTTCCGGGTTATGCTGTGTAGTTCAAGATGTGTCTTTGTGGCCACAAAGACATCTTGTTTTGCTCCCCTTGGTCGCAAAAGAAAACTAAATATTGGGAAAGTACCTAGTTACACAAAATGCATAGGCGAGTGAAACTTCGTTTCACGCTGCAAGCGTCCCAAAACCTTACAAAAACTAATACTACTGAGCGAGGCGAAAGTTCCAATCGAGGTAAGATTTTCCATTAATCTCTAGTATTTACTGCACTGCACAGTCAATTTGATTTTAAATCAACAGGATAGACCAAAAAGAACCGTTTCACAATAAATAAGTTCAAGTTTACTGTAAACTTTTTCAGTGTTTTCTAGGGTTACGGATCGTTTTACAGTAAACCGGCCTATCAAGGTCCTCAAACATCTTTTCAAGATTTTATGGAAATCAATTACCAGGGATAATAAAGTTGTCACAATATAATCCAGTGTTCATGGGGGTTTCCAGAGGTTTTGTCACAATTTGGGATTTTGAGGGATTTCCGTGAAGCCCTAATTTCATTGGATTTTGTGGTCCGTAGCGCCGCTTTAGCGCGCTACCCTCTCGCTATACCACCCAACTCTTTAAAATCGTTGTTCGGTATACCTTCGGCCTTGCAAAAAATAGATTGCGCCCAATCGTGTTTTTGCTTTACGCTTATCTATCGGAACACTACAAAAACCCGACAGGAACCAAGCGCAAAGTTTTGGGGTAAAATTTGGGACATTATATGCTGCCTTGCCTAGGATTTGTCCAACCCATAAAGCTCTTTCCGTCCAATCTTTCTTGAAGGCCGTCCATATCCTCACGAAGTTTCCTGTCCACCACCTTAGCATATATCTGCGTGGTCTTAAGGGAACGATGACCAAGCATTCGGCTAACGGATTCTATGGGTACGCCATTGGAGAGTGTTATGGTAGTGGCAAAGGTATGCCTTACCAAATGATGGGTAAGGTTCTTTTTTATTCCACTACGTTTAGCGATTTCCTTTAGGTGCAGGTTGGTCTTTTGATTGCTGATTACTGGAAGTAACCCTGTATCTCCTTTCCTTGTACTTCTATCTTTATATTTAAGAATGATTTCCTCGGCCAATCCCAAAAGCGGGATATCGCAGCGGACCTTGGTCTTTTTTCTATTTATCCTAATCCATTTCTCCCCTTTAATATCGATGGTCATATCGTTTTCAGAAAGTCGCTCTACATCGGAGTGGGCCAATCCGGTAAAACAGCAGAACAGGAATACGTCCCTTACTTCTTCCAACCGTTGGGTATCCATGTGGGCTTCACTTAAACTTTTCAGTTCCGATTCGCTTAACGCTTCCCTTTGTACTGGGATCCATACAGCTTTCCAATGGTAAAAGGGATCATGTTCAATCCATCCATGGGCATGGGCAATCCGAATGATTTTCTTGAAGTTGGTCACATACTTGGTAATGGTGTTCTGTTGTCCTATTTTTTGGTCATTCAGATGCCTTTCAAAACGTTTCACGAACATAAGGTCGATTAGTCCCACACGGATATCCTTCACTCCATATTCTTTTGCCAAAAATGTACCGAGGTGTAGACACGTTCTTATGTGCTTCATATATGCGCTATGGGAATATCCAGAACCTACTTTGTTCTTAAGATCGTTATTGTGAACCCTGTAGATTTCAAGGAGCAGTTTAGGTTCTTCGCCTTTTCCCAAAAGGGAGTTGGACAATATCTTAGCAGTGTAGATTCTTCCCTCCTCAGTGTATTGTTGTTGAATCTTACAGATTCCTGATTCCATTTGTTGGAGATGGCCGTTTATCTCCTGCGCTTCTTGGCCATATCCCCTGGCCCTTCCCGCTTGTGGGTTCCACGATGACCGCTTTATCTTTTTTCCGGTACTTACCTCGCTCCGTTTTCCATCGACGGTAACCCTCATGAATATGGGAATCATGCCATTGGAATCCATTCTATTGTTCCTTAAGTAAAACAATAATGAAAATTTCTGTCTCATAACTTGGGCTTTACTGTTAATTTCACCAATCCTTTAAGTACAAAAGGCTGATGTACATTGTTTTAACATGATGTTCCCTAAGTTTTGAGGATTTTATAAATGATAGCAATCATGGTAACCGAATTGGTCACCTATTTTATTGGTTCCATATGATATTATATGATTGCCAAAAAAAGGAAAAC